>NZ_KB891587.1 GCF_000373485.1 Dasania marina DSM 21967 | reverse complement strand
CCGCCGGTAAGTTCTTTTGGAAATAGGTTTAGCGAGACGCTAAAAAATACTTTCAAAAAGAGGTTGCCAAACAGGATGCGGCGTGTATAATTCGCATCCCTTGTTGAGGCAAGCGCTAAGCGCTGCGCAGCAAGAATTAGTCGGGAATCCTAGCGATTCAGACGCTCTTTAACAAATTGATCAAGTAATTCGTGTGGGTGCTTACTGGATGATAATTGCGACAAAGATTATCAAAAGTTAAGTTACTTACACAACATGCAGTAATGTATATTTTGAATGTAATGATTCTTTTGAGCCGAGATTTTGGAAGGTAAAGCAGGTGCTTCGGCTATTTGCGTAACCTTTCCCTCTTGTTACTTTCCTTCGGGTAAGGTGACAGAGGTAAAAGATTAAACTGAAGAGTTTGATCATGGCTCAGATTGAACGCTGGCGGCAGGCCTTACACATGCAAGTCGAGCGTGAAAGCCCTTCGGGGTGAGTAGAGCGGCGGACGGGTGAGTAACGCGTAGGAATCTACCAAGTAGTGGGGGACAACATGTGGAAACGCATGCTAATACCGCATACGCCCTACGGGGGAAAGGGGGGGATCTTCGGACCTCTCGCTATTTGATGAGCCTGCGTAAGATTAGCTAGTTGGTGGGGTAATGGCCTACCAAGGCGACGATCTTTAGCTGGTCTGAGAGGATGATCAGCCACACTGGAACTGAGACACGGTCCAGACTCCTACGGGAGGCAGCAGTGGGGAATATTGCACAATGGGCGAAAGCCTGATGCAGCCATGCCGCGTGTGTGAAGAAGGCTCTAGGGTTGTAAAGCACTTTCAGTGGGGAGGAAAAGTTAGTTGTTAATAGCAACTAGCCGTGACGTTACCCACAGAAGAAGGACCGGCTAACTCCGTGCCAGCAGCCGCGGTAATACGGAGGGTCCAAGCGTTAATCGGAATTACTGGGCGTAAAGCGCGCGTAGGCGGCTATTTAAGTCGGATGTGAAAGCCCTGGGCTCAACCTGGGAACTGCATTCGATACTGGATAGCTAGAGTATGGGAGAGGGCTGTGGAATTCCACGTGTAGCGGTGAAATGCGTAGATATGTGGAGGAACATCAGTGGCGAAGGCGGCAGCCTGGCCCAATACTGACGCTGAGGTGCGAAAGCGTGGGGAGCAAACAGGATTAGATACCCTGGTAGTCCACGCCGTAAACGATGTCAACTAGCCGTTGGGAGACTTGATCTCTTAGTGGCGCAGCTAACGCACTAAGTTGACCGCCTGGGGAGTACGGTCGCAAGATTAAAACTCAAATGAATTGACGGGGGCCCGCACAAGCGGTGGAGCATGTGGTTTAATTCGATGCAACGCGAAGAACCTTACCAGGTCTTGACATCCTCTGAACTCGCTAGAGATAGCTTGGTGCCTTCGGGAGCAGAGTGACAGGTGCTGCATGGCTGTCGTCAGCTCGTGTCGTGAGATGTTGGGTTAAGTCCCGTAACGAGCGCAACCCTTGTCCTTAGTTGCCAGCACGTAATGGTGGGAACTCTAAGGAGACTGCCGGTGACAAACCGGAGGAAGGTGGGGACGACGTCAAGTCATCATGGCCCTTACGACCTGGGCTACACACGTGCTACAATGGGCAGTACAAACGGTCGCCAAGCCGCGAGGTGGAGCTAATCCGATAAAACTGCTCGTAGTCCGGATTGGAGTCTGCAACTCGACTCCATGAAGTCGGAATCGCTAGTAATCGTGAATCAGAATGTCACGGTGAATACGTTCCCGGGCCTTGTACACACCGCCCGTCACACCATGGGAGTGGGCTGCAAAAGAAGTGGGTAGTCTAACCTTCGGGAGGACGCTCACCACTTTGTGGTTCATGACTGGGGTGAAGTCGTAACAAGGTAGCCCTAGGGGAACCTGGGGCTGGATCACCTCCTTAAAAAGTGCGCAAGCATTGTTCTTTAAGTACCTACACGAATTACTTGATCAAATTGGTTGATGTAGTGATACCCAGATAGGGTCTACTGGCCGGGGTATGTTTTAGGCCTGTAGCTCAGCTGGTTAGAGCGCACCCCTGATAAGGGTGAGGTCGGCAGTTCAAGTCTGCCCAGGCCTACCAAATTTGCGTTTCTCTTCGTTGAATGTCCGCTTGCGTATTGTTAATACGCGGCGCGAACCTTCGCCTCGATAAGCACAAATTACACACTTATCCCTAGCGACTATTGACTAGTTACTAGAGACTTAGATGGGGCTATAGCTCAGCTGGGAGAGCGCCTGGTTTGCATCCAGGAGGTCTGCGGTTCGATCCCGCATAGCTCCACCATTTTAAATGGTGCACACACTACATTAAGAGATTAGAAAAAAGTGTTCTTTAACAAGAATATTTGTTTCTGGTTTTTACAACCTGATGTTCTTTAACAAGATAAATAAGCTGATAACGATGATTATTGTCCTAGTCGACAATAGTCATCACGAATGGGCGCTGTTTGTTGTGATGACAAATAGCGACTTGTTCAACACTGAATTCTCAAGTGTAAAATTTATATCTACGATCCGGCGATCGTAGTCATACCAAGTGAAGTCGTAATGGTGTGGCAAAGTTCTTGGCAATCACTTTTAAGTAAGTGCATGTAGTAACTGGCCGGTTGAAAGCGCGCTTCGGTATACAAAACGAAGTGAGCGGAAGGCCACTAGGCTGTTTAATTATATGGTCAAGCGACTAAGCGCACACGGTGGATGCCTTGGCAGTTAGAGGCGATGAAGGACGTTGGAGCCTGCGAAAAGCTCTGGTTAGGTGGCAACCAACCGTTATTACCCAGAGATGTCCGAATGGGGGAACCCAGCAGCATAAGCTGTTATCCCACACTGAATACATAGGTGTGTGGAAGCGAACCCGGGGAACTGAAACATCTAAGTACCCGGAGGAAAAGAAATCAAACGAGATTCCCCTAGTAGCGGCGAGCGAACGGGGATTAGCCGAGCAACTTTAGCTAGTGGAACAGTCTGGAAAGTCTGGCGATACAGGGTGATAGCCCCGTACACGAAAGCGATAGTTGACGCATTAAGTAGGTCGGGACACGTGATATCCTGATTGAAGATAGGGGGACCATCCTCTAAGGCTAAATACTACTAACTGACCGATAGTGAACCAGTACCGTGAGGGAAAGGCGAAAAGAACCCCGGAGAGGGGAGTGAAATAGATCCTGAAACCGTGTGCGTACAAGCAGTGGGAGCAGACTTGTTCTGTGACTGCGTACCTTTTGTATAATGGGTCAGCGACTTAATGTCTGTAGCAAGCTTAACCGTATAGGGGAGGCGTAGGGAAACCGAGTCTTAATAGGGCGTCATAGTTGCAGGCATTAGACCCGAAACCCGGCGATCTACCCATGGCCAGGTTGAAGATTGAGTAACATCAATTGGAGGACCGAACCCACGTATGTTGAAAAATGCGGGGATGAGTTGTGGGTCGGAGTGAAAGGCTAATCAAGCCGGGAGATAGCTGGTTCTCCTCGAAATCTATTTAGGTAGAGCGTCATATCTTACCCGCGGGGGTAGAGCACTGTTTGGGCTAGGGGGTCATCCCGACTTACCAACCCCATGCAAACTCCGAATACCGCGGAGTACAATTATGGCAGACACACGGCGGGTGCTAACGTCCGTCGTGGAGAGGGCAACAACCCAGACCGCCAGCTAAGGTCCCTAAATACTATTAAGTGGGAAACGATGTGGGAAGGCTCAGACAGCTAGGAGGTTGGCTTAGAAGCAGCCATCCTTTAAAGAAAGCGTAATAGCTCACTAGTCGAGTCGGCCTGCGCGGAAGATTTAACGGGGCTAAATAGTATACCGAAGCTGCGGATGCGTGCATTTATGTACGCATGGTAGAGGAGCGTTCTGTAAGCCTGCGAAGGTGAACTGAGAAGTTTGCTGGAGGTATCAGAAGTGCGAATGCTGACATGAGTAACGATAATGGGAGTGAAAAACTCCCACGCCGGAAGACCAAGGTTTCCTGCCCCATGCTAATCAGGGCAGGGTTAGTCGGCCCCTAAGGTGAGGCTGAAGAGCGTAATCGATGGGAAACAGATTAATATTTCTGTACTTCTTATAACTGCGATGGAGGGACGGAGTAGGCTAGGCTAGCGCGGCGATGGTTGTCCGCGTTTAAGGTTGTAGGCAAGTGTCTTAGGTAAATCCGGGACGCTCCCTTTAGTGGGAATGCTGAGAGCTGATGACGAGTGTCTCTTTGAGACATGAAGTAGTCGATGCCATGCTTCCAAGAAAAGCTTCTAAGCTTCAGGTTATGAGGAACCGTACCCCAAACCGACACAGGTGGTCAGGTAGAGAATACTAAGGCGCTTGAGAGAACACTGGTGAAGGAACTAGGCAAAATGGTACCGTAACTTCGGGAGAAGGTACGCTCCCTCTGGTGATCGGATTTACTCCGTAAGCTGAGGGGAGTCGAAGTGACCAGGTGGCTGCAACTGTTTATTAAAAACATAGCACTGTGCAAACACGTAAGTGGACGTATACGGTGTGACGCCTGCCCGGTGCCGGAAGGTTAATTGATGGGGTTATCTTCGGAGAAGCTCTTGATCGAAGCCCCGGTAAACGGCGGCCGTAACTATAACGGTCCTAAGGTAGCGAAATTCCTTGTCGGGTAAGTTCCGACCTGCACGAATGGCGTAATGATGGCCACGCTGTCTCCACCAGTGACTCAGTGAAATTGAATTTGCGGTTAAGATGCCGTATACCCGCGGCTAGACGGAAAGACCCCGTGAACCTTTACTATAGCTTCGCAGTGGACTTTGAAATGTTTTGTGTAGGATAGCTGGGAGGCTTTGAAGCTGTGTCGCTAGATGCAGTGGAGCCAAACTTGAAATACCAGCCTGATCATTTTGAGGTTCTAACCTAGGTCCATTATCTGGATCGGGGACATTGTGTGGTGGGTAGTTTGACTGGGGCGGTCTCCTCCTAAAGAGTAACGGAGGAGTACGAAGGTGCACTAATCACGGTCGGAAATCGTGAGGTTAGTATAATGGTACAAGTGCGCTTGACTGCGAGACTGACAAGTCGAGCAGGTACGAAAGTAGGTCATAGTGATCCGGTGGTTCTGTATGGAAGGGCCATCGCTCAACGGATAAAAGGTACTCCGGGGATAACAGGCTGATACCGCCCAAGAGTTCACATCGACGGCGGTGTTTGGCACCTCGATGTCGGCTCATCACATCCTGGGGCTGAAGCCGGTCCCAAGGGTATGGCTGTTCGCCATTTAAAGTGGTACGCGAGCTGGGTTTAGAACGTCGTGAGACAGTTCGGTCCCTATCTGCCGTGGGCGTTAGAAAATTGAGGAAAGCTGCTCCTAGTACGAGAGGACCGGAGTGGACGAACCCCTGGTGTTCCGGTTGTATCGCCAGATGCATTGCCGGGTAGCTACGTTCGGACAGGATAACCGCTGAAAGCATCTAAGCGGGAAGCCCCTTCCAAGATTAATTTTCTCTGGAACTTTAAGTTCCCTGTAGGGCCGTTGAAGACTACAACGTTGATAGGCTGGGTGTGTAAGCGTTGTGAGGCGTTGAGCTAACCAGTACTAATTGCCCGTGAGGCTTGACCATATAATTAAGTAGTTTACTGCCTACTATATGAGACAAGAACAGACGATGAGTGTAAAAACTCCGCTCGAAAGAGCAAAGCCGGATCGTACATAGATTCGCACAAGAGATTTCAGTGTAACCTCTGTTAAAGAGAGGTTGTTATCAGCTTATTTATCGCCCTATTTGGAATAGTGAACTAGGCAGTACCTCTGGTACCTAAGACCGAAACACATCCAAGCCAGTTTTCCTGGCGACCATAGAGACATGGTACCACCTGATCCCATACCGAACTCAGAAGTGAAACGTGTCATCGCCGATGGTAGTGTGGGGTTTCCCCATGTGAGAGTAGGTCATCGCCAGGATTAATTTTAAAGCCCCAGTAGGTATTCCTGCTGGGGCTTTTCTTTGTGTGCTTCGTAGGCAGTTCAGCGGCTGGCGATAAGAGCCTGCCCCACGTAGTGCTTTGGGTACCAACGGTCACAGCCAAAGCACTCGCTATGCTCGTGGGCTGGGCCCTCGCCAGGATTAAAATTAAATGGCCACAGCACTCCCTGGGGTCGCGGGCTACACTGACACCCCGTTCAGCTTGCTGGACGGGGTTTTTTATTTTTATCGCGTTTATCGTCTGCCCCGTTAAGCAGCGCAAAGCGCTGCTATGTGATTGCGCGTCTCGCGCAAGATGCCCGCAGGGCAGTCCGAAGGATGATTGCCAGAGGCAATCACAGAGTAGGTCAGACCCACGGCACTCGCTGCGCTCATGGGGCCAGCTTTCGCCAGGATTGATTTTAATAGCCACAACGTTCCTTACAGTCACGGGCTACACTGAGCCCCAGTAGGTATTCCTGCTGGGGCTTTTCTTTGTGTGCTTCGTAGGCAATTCAGCGGCTGGCGATAAGAGCCTGATGTGATGGACGCTCCCCCTGTAATCGGCGTCACAATGCGCCAGAATGAGAGTGTCGTAAAACATTTTCATTCGAAGGAAGGAGCATCCATCATGAGCAAGCTTAAACTGATTTCAATTGATTTGGCAAAAAATGTTTTTCAGGTGTGTAGCTTAAACCACCGTCAGCAGGTAAAAATGAATAAGGCTCTTAAGCGTAGTGAGATCGCCGAATATATGGCGCAGCAACCACCGGTTTTAGTGGCCATGGAAGCCTGTTATTCCAGTCATTACTGGGCGCGTTGCTTTGAGGCCATGGGGCATAGCGTAAAACTCATTCCCGCTCAACATGTTACGCAGTTTGTGCGGGGTAACAAAAGTGACCGTAATGATGCGCTAGCCATTGCTGAGGCCGCCCAGCGTCCGAACTTACGCTCGGTTCCTGTAAAGTCACTAGAGCAACAGGATGTACAATCTTTACACCGCATGCGTACCCGATACACGAAGACCCGAGTTGCCTTAATCAATCAAATGCGGGGCTTATTAAGTGAATACGGCATTATCGCCCCGCAAGGCCACAGTGCGTTTTGTACCTTGTTGCGAGATATCTGCGACCCAGATCATCGAGCTCTGACGCCTCTCTTTAAAACACAAGTTAATCAGGTGGGTGAGGAATACTATCAACTCACAAACAGAATTAAAGAGATTGACACGCTGCTAACGGATTATGCGAAACATAATCCACTGTGCCGTATTTTGATGAGCATACCGGGCATTGGCGTGATCAATGCGACGGCATTGTACAGCGCCATTGGCAACGGCTGTCAATTTAAAAATTCCCGCGAGTTAGCGGTATGGCTCGGGCTGACACCACGCCAATCGGGTAGTGGAGAGAAGCAAACCAGCGGAGGTATCACTAAGCGTGGCAGTCGTTATCTGCGCAGTCAGCTTGTGCATGGAGCAAGATCAGCGTTGATCGCCAGTCGTAAAAAAAACGATGTGCTGAGTCTGTGGATTAATCGCCTAGCCACCAGGCGTGGATTCAATAAAGCTTGTGTGGCAATGGCGAGTCGAATAGCGCGAATTGCCTGGGTATTGTTGCATCGCCAAGAAAGTTACAGAACCCTGTAATGACAATAGCTAGCAAACACGCAAATAAGGTATTAAGCACCAAAAAAGTAACCGACAGATAATGCATTAAACGCCAAAAGGTAACGTACAAAACGTAATGAACACAGCGGTTAATCCGCGCTGGCAAGAACCTGGTCGGGGCATGGTTTTTAAAACCGAGAGCCTGTTTTAGGTGGCCAGTCGCGGATTTCATTAGGGTCCGAGGAGGTACACTTGTAACAAAAGCCCCCTCATTGAGAGACCGGATATATGCCAACGTTACCGTTAAATTACGCCATGCTTACCTAAGGTTGAACGCATTGAACAAACAAACCTGTTTTTAAAGGCTTTTGGAATTTTGTGCCTTGATTTTAATAGAGCGTCCATATATGTCCCACGTAGTGCTTTGGGTACCAACGGTCACAGCCAAGGCACTCCCTGCGGTCGCGGGCTGGGCCCGACCCAAAGCGTTCCCTTTGGTCACGGGGCCAGCTTTGGCCACTACGCTGCGCGGGCCACGCTGTCGCCAGGATTAAAATTAAATACCCAAAGCGTTGCACGGGGTAGGCTCTAGCCACTGCGCTACGCGGGCTACACTGATACCTCGTTCAGCTGCTGAACGGGGTTTTTTATTTGCTACGAAAAACCTCGACCCGGTTCCAGCGCCATAAATACTCGTCCGTTACAGACTTCCCCAAGCATTTGAATAAATAATGCCATCAAGCACTACTATCCTCTCGTTTGCTGAATATAGAGTTAGCCTCTGCTCGTTTGAATTCCCCCAGCGCGAACATCTATACCAACAATCATTATCTTCTCTGCTATTATCCGCACACGTTTACCAAGCTAGATGGGATTATGTCTGAGCAGCAATTGATAACAATTTTAAGTGATGGCGAGTTTCACTCCGGTGAGGCTTTGGGTTTGGCGTTGGGGATTAGCCGCAGCGCTGTATGGAAACAAATTAAAAAGGTGGAGGCTTTGGGTGTAAGCCTAGAGTCGGTGAAAGGGCGGGGTTATTGCTTACCGGGGGGGTTAAATCTGCTGAGTGAAGAGGCAATTTTATCCGCCATGAGCGTGCAGGCTAGAGCCTTATTACATAGATTAGATGTAGAAGAAGTTATTGCCTCCACCAATGAGCAGGCCATGGCTCAGGCGCAAACGGCTAGCGGTTTATCCTATGTGTGTACCGCCGAGCAACAAACAGGCGGCAAGGGGCGGCGGGGCAGGCCTTGGTTTAGTCCCTATGCGCGAAACCTGTATTTTTCAGTAACTAGGCAATTCGCTGGTGGTGCTGCTGCGCTGGAAGGTTTAAGTCTAGCTGTGGGCGTGGTGGTCAGTGATGTATTGGCTTGCTATGGTCTAGACGAGGTAAAACTGAAATGGCCTAATGACATACTGTGCGAGCAGAAAAAATTAGCGGGTATTTTATTGGAGATGACTGGTGACGCGGCAGGTCCCTGTCAGGTAGTGGTAGGTATAGGTTTAAATGTATCTATGTCAGCTATCGATAGTTCGTCCATAGATCAACCTTGGGTGGATGTAGAGGCTATTCTAAAGCAGCGTATAGATAGAAACAGCCTGTTGGCTGCGTTGCTAGATGCCGTGCTGCCATTACTGGCCGCCTATGAGCAGCAGGGGCTGGCGCATTATCGGCAGCGCTTTATCGAGCGCGACGCCTATATAGGTAAACCGGTCTATGTAAAGTTAGGGGATAGAGTAGTGCTGGGTGATTGTGCTGGCATAGACGGTTCTGGTGCCTTGCTACTGGATACGGATACAGGCCGTGTAACGTTTAATGGTGGCGAAGTTAGTTTGCGAGGCGTTCATGCTGCTGGAGTGTGACTTAGGCAATACCCGATATAAGTGGCGAGTGTTGGCTGATGGCGCGGTGGCGGCGCGCGGTAGTGGCTGCTATGCGGAGGATAGTTTTGGCGATATTGTCACGAAACTATCATTAAGCCGGGTTCGGGCGGCCAGTGTTACCGGTGTTGAGCGCGTGCAGATGTTCACGAATTATATTACGCAACGCTATGGGCTTAAGCCGGAGTGGGCTGTTAGTCAGTCCCATTGGGCAGGCGTGACTAATGCCTATGAGCAGGCTGGCTTATTAGGGGTGGATAGGTGGTTGGCGGTAATTGCAGCTTACCAATTGCGGGGGGCTGCGTTAGTGATTGATGCAGGTAGCGCCATTACCGTAGATGCGGTAGCTAGCGATGGTAGGCATTTGGGAGGTTATATTGCGCCAGGGGCCGAGCTGATGGCCAAGTCGCTATTGCAAGATACAGCAAAAGTCCGTTATGAGAGCGGGTTACTATCTTCCAGCTTAGGCTTTGGGCATGATACGGCCGGCGCTGTGGCTGCCGGAATACGGGCGGCACAAGCGGGCTTGGCCGATAGAGCTGTGCAGCAGGCGAAGGCGCTGTTGGGAGGCAACTTTGCGGTTTTAGTCACTGGCGGTGGCGCGCAGCAAGTATTAGAGGATTTGTCAGTGGCGGCCGAATTTGCCCCTGATATAGTATTGGATGGCCTGCAGTGGGCGTTGCCCTAGGCACAAATAATCATAAAAGGAATAAACAATGCGTTGGTTTTTTGCCTTATTGCTAATTGCGAATGGTATTTATTTTTTCTTTCAGGCCTATATGGTGCAGCCTGTAGCACGCACGATGCAGGTGAATACCGAACAGCTGGATTTGGGGCAGCCGGTAGTACTGCTTGCTGAACATACCCCTGAGCAGCAGCCCACGCAAGAAACGGGCAGCGCTGAGGAGTCAGTCGTTGCCGCCAATCCGCTGTGCTGGATGCTGGGCGCTTTTAAGGAGCAGGTTAGCGCCAAGCAAATGCAGGGGCGGTTAGCGGCTCTAGACATCAATTTCGCTATCAAGGTGTTTGAAGTTGCGGGTAAGCCGGACTACTGGGTGCATATACCACCGCAGCCCAGTAGAAAATTAGCGGTTAAATTGCTGCGTGAGCTGCAACTAAAAAAGATCGATAGCTTTTTAATTACGGAAGGTGATTTGGCAAACGGTATCTCACTGGGCTTATTCACTGAGCAAAAAAGAGCCGAAAAACTCTATGATTCACGAAAAAAACAGGGATTAGAGGTCAGTTTAAAAGAAGTGCCTAGAGTTTATACAGAAATCTGGTTGGTTTCTGAGCAGGGGGAGTACGCTAAGTTTTCCGAACCTTTGTGGGAAAAAATAAAACAAGGGCAGGGCGGCATAGAAAGAAGAAGAAATTACTGCAATAAGATTGCATCCCCTGAAAACATAGACTAGAATCCCCGCCTCGTTGAAAGAGACGGTGCGCTGGCGTAGCTCAGTAGGTAGAGCAGCTGACTTGTAATCAGCCGGTCGGGGGTTCGACTCCTCTCGCCAGCTCCATTTTTTCAACGTGTGGTACACAGCTTTAGGGCTGGTGCTAGATGCAAAAGGTTGACGCTGTTAGTGTCACCTGCTCCATGTGGTGGGGTTCCCGAGTGGCTAAAGGGATCAGACTGTAAATCTGACGCGCGAGCTTCGGTGGTTCGAATCCACCCCCCACCACCATTTTCTTTATAGAAAGATGCATGTAGCGGGTATGGTACAATGGTAGAACCTCAGCCTTCCAAGCTGATGATGCGGGTTCGATTCCCGCTACCCGCTCCAGTTTTGTTTTGTTAGGCAGTGCTCATATAGCTCAGTCGGTAGAGCACTTCCTTGGTAAGGAAGAGGTCACCGGTTCGATTCCGGTTATGAGCTCCACTTAATGTAGTGGAGCGAGACGTTAGAGGTTCGGCTAGGCTTAATGAGTTTGCAAGGGTTATAGGCCAGTGGCTCAATTGGTAGAGCACCGGTCTCCAAAACCGGTGGTTGGGGGTTCGAGTCCCTCCTGGCCTGCCAAATTTTAAAGCATCACTTCGCGTAGAGGCGAAGCGGTGCTTTCTGCGTATTTGAAAAACTGAAAATCAATGGGTTTTTGAAGTAAATTATGAACGCAAAAACGGATGTTCAAACAGGCGGTTTAGACGGTCTTAAGTGGTTACTAGTAGTGGCGCTTATCGTAGTGGCGATAGGCGGCAATATGTACTATGCCGAGTACTCTTTGTTGTATCGAGTATTAGGTGTGGTGGTATTGGCTGTTATGGCTGGCTCTATTGCAATCACAACGACTAAGGGTCGTGCGTTTTGGCAGTTGGCCAAAGAGGCGCGCACCGAGATTAGAAAGGTAGTTTGGCCGACGCGTCAAGAAACTACACAAACAACCTTAATAGTTGTGGCGTTTGTGTTATTGATGTCATTGATCTTGTGGGGTTTAGATACTCTGCTGGGTTGGTTGGTTTCCCTTGCAATCAGTTAGAGGTGTTTAATGGCTAAGCGCTGGTATGTGGTTCATGCTTATTCAGGTTATGAAAAGAAAGTAGCTGAGGCGTTAAAAGAACGTATTGAGCTAACGGGTATGCAGGATAAATTTGGCGAAGTGCTGGTTCCCACTGAAGAAGTGGTAGAGATGCGCGGTGGCCAAAAGCGTCGTAGTGAGCGCAAGTTCTTCCCTGGTTATGTGCTGGTGGAGATGGAGTTAGCTGATGACTCTTGGCATTTGGTAAAAGATACGCCTCGCGTGATGGGGTTTATTGGTGGCAAGGCAGATAAGCCGGCGCCGATTACTGAGGCTGAGGCCAATGCGATTCTTCAGCGTATCGAATCGGGCGATAAGCCCAAGCCCAAGACTATCTTTGAGGCGGGTGAAATGGTTCGCGTTACTGACGGTCCTTTCAACGACTTTAATGGTGTTGTTGAGGAAGTGAATTACGAGAAGAGCAAGCTGCATGTAGCGGTGTTGATCTTCGGGCGCTCTACGCCAGTAGAGCTAGACTTTGGCCAAGTAGAAAAAGCCTAGGTTTATACGTTTTTTTAGCCGAACGCAGTGTTCGGCGCCCGTGAGGGTTAAATCGGGGAGCTTGCCTAGCCTGCCTGGCAACAGTAAGCGTTAGTACCCATAGTGGAGAAAGTAACATGGCGAAGAAAGTTGAAGCTTATATCAAGCTGCAAGTGCCTGCTGGTCAGGCCAATCCTAGTCCTCCGGTTGGTCCTGCTCTAGGTCAGCACGGTGTTAATATCATGGAATTCTGTAAAGCGTTCAATGCTGCTACCCAAGGTATGGAGCAAGGTCTTCCTATTCCTGTGGTTATCAGTGTATACAGCGATCGCAGCTTTACCTTTATACAGAAAACGCCTCCTGCCGCTGTCTTGTTAAAGAAAGCAGCTGGTATTAAAAGCGGTTCTGGCACGCCAAACACTAAAAAAGTGGGCAAGGTGACACGTGCGCAATTAGAAGAAATTGCGACAACTAAAATGGCTGATTTAACTGCTGCTGATATGGATGCGGCTGTACGCACTATCGCGGGCAGTGCTCGTGCCGCTGGTATCGAAGTGGAGGGTGTTGAGTAATGGCTAAGTTAAGCAAGCGTAAAAAATTAATTAATGAAAAGGTTGAAACTGGTAAGCAGTATTCAATCGATGAAGCGGTAGCGCTATTAAAAGAAGTATCTACGGTTAAGTTTGGTGAAGGTATCGATATCGCCGTTAACCTAGGTATAGATGCACGTAAATCTGACCAGGTAGTACGCGGTGCAACTACGTTGCCACACGGTACTGGTTCTGATGTACGCGTTGCAGTTTTCACCCAGGGTGAGAATGCTGAGAAAGCAAAAGCGGCAGGTGCTGATATCGTAGGTATGGACGATTTGGCTGAGTCAATTAAAGCCGGCAATTTAGACTTCGACGTGGTTATCGCTTCTCCAGATGCGATGCGTGTTGTTGGTGCCTTAGGTACGATATTGGGCCCACGCGGCTTAATGCCCAACCCTAAGACTGGCACTGTTACCCCTGATGTTGAAACAGCGGTTAAAAATGCTAAAGCTGGCCAGGTTCGTTACCGTATAGACAAAAACGGTATTATCCACGGCACCGTAGGTAAGCTGGCTTTTGATGTGAATGCCATCAAAGAAAATTTAGAAGCGCTAGTTGCTGACCTTAAGAAAGCTAAACCTGCTGCCGCTAAGGGTATATACCTTAAGAAGTTGACCTTGTCGTCGACTATGGGCCCTGGTTTAGTATTGGATCAATCTTCTTTAGATATCTAATTATTTAGATATGGAGAAGAGTAAAGAACTTTGCGGTTTACCTTGTGCGTGCATGGGGTGAGTCGTCAAAGACCGTAGGTGATCTTCAGTCACTATTGACTAGTCAATAGTCTCTGGGTGGCGGAGCTCTTAATTTCCTACGCAGACGGTGACGGTATTTATGAATGTAAATGCTACCGCCGAAATAACTCCTCAATTGCTTTCATTAGAATTTGAGGAAAATGAAACGATTAACATTGAGGTACTGGGTGTTAATCAACTTTCAGGAGAAATCTTGTGGCAATAGGACTCGAAGACAAAAAAGCGATTGTCGCTGAAGTCCAGCAAGCTGCAAAAGATGCTTTATCAGCAGTAGTAGCCGACGCCCGTGGCGTTTCGGTTGTTGATATGACGTCATTACGCAAAGAAGCGCGTGAAGCGGGTGTGTACGTACGTGTAGTGCGTAACACTTTAGCTAAGCGTGCGGTTGAAGGCACAGACTATGAATGTTTAGTTGATTCATTCGTGGGTCCTACTTTGATTGCTTTTTCTAACGAGCACCCCGGTGCTGGTGCGCGGATTTTATCTGCGTTCGCAAAAAGTAATACTAAGTTAGAGCTCAAGTCTGCTGCTTTCGAAGGTGAATTAACTGATATTGCTATGTTGGCTACCTTGCCTACATACGATGAAGCGATTGCTAAGTTAATGAGCGTAATGAAAGAAGCATCTGCAGGTAAGCTGGTTCGCACAATTGCTGCGATTCGCGACCAAAAAGAACAGGAAGCTGCATAATATTGTCCTGGCTCTTTTTGAGTCATGTAATAGTAGCTTAATTGATAAACGGGCAGTTTTTTTAAAATACCTGCCCCCTCCTGCCATATAGGTAGGTAATAGAGGAATAGACAAATGTCTTTGACTAAAGAAGATATCATCAACGCAGTTGCAGAAATGTCTGTAAAAGATGTTGTTGAGCTGATCGAAGCAATGGAAGAAAAGTTTGGTGTTTCTGCTGCTTCCGCTATGGTTGCTGGCCCTGCTGGCGACGCTGCTGTTGCTGAAGAGCAAACAGAATTCGACGTAGTGCTTACTGCTGCTGGCGACAAGAAAGTTAACGCAATCAAAGCAGTTCGTGCGCTTACTGGCTTAGGCTTGAAAGAAGCTAAAGGCTTGGTTGATGGTGCTCCATCTACGGTTCTTGAAGGCGCAACTAAAGAAGCGGCTGAAGACGCTGTTAAGCAACTTACTGAAGCGGGTGCTTCTGCTGAGCTTAAGTAAGTTTGTAGAAAGAAACGCTTATTCGGCACTAGCTAGCTTAGGTTGAAAAGCGTAAGGCTGATGGGATGACCTTAGGGTTATTCTCGTCGGCCTTTTTCTGTTTCAGGTTTTTGGGTTTTAAAACCGGACGGGAGCAGAGTAAAAAAGAGTTAATGCAGTATCTTGCAAGTAGTTTTACAAAAAAGGTTAGCCCGATATTTCATTGGGCATGTGATGTACTCACAAAACAAATGCTGGGGAGCGCTGATGGCCTACTCGTATACAGAGAAAAAACGTATCCGCAAGGATTTTGGCAAGATGACAGAAGTCATGGATGTGCCATATCTGCTTGCTATACAGTTGGATTCATATAAGAAATTCACTCAAGAAGGTGTAAGTGCAGAAGAGCGTAAAGACGCTGGCTTGCATGCCGCCTTTAAATCTGTGTTTCCTATTGTTAGCTATTCGGGCAGTGCTGCCCTTGAGTATGTTGACTATAGATTGGGCACGCCGACCTTTGATGTTAGCGAGTGCCAATTGCGAGGTGTTACATATGCAGCGCCATTGCGCGTAAAGGTACGTCTAATTATTTACGATAAAGAATCGTCAAATAAAACCATTAAAGATATTAAAGAACAAGAAGTGTATATGGGCGAAATGCCGCTCATGACAGATAACGGTACCTTTGTTATTAATGGTACTGAGCGTGTTATCGTTTCTCAGTTGCACCGTTCACCAGGTGTGTTCTTTGATCACGATAAAGGCAAAACCCATTCATCGGGTAAATTGCTTTATTCTGCCCGCGTTATTCCTTACCGTGGTTCATGGCTGGATTTTGAGTTCGATGCCAAAGACTTAGTGTATGTGCGTATAGATAGACGTCGTAAATTACCTGCGTCTATATTGCTGCGTGCTTTGGGTTATGGCACACAAGACATACTAGATATGTTTTTCGATTGCGATACCTTCAAAGTCGATAAAACCGGTGGTTTTAATCTGGAACTTATTCCAGAGCGCTTGCGTGGCGAAGTTGCTGCTTTTGATATCTGCGCCAAAAAAGGCGATGTGATCGTTGAGAGTGGTCGTCGTGTTACTGCCAAGCATATCCGTCAGCTGGAAAAGGCTAAGCTTAAGCATCTGGCTGTGCCGGCAGACTATTTAGTTGGTCGTGCTTTAGCAAAAGATACTATTGATGAGAAAACCGGCGAGGTTATATTTGAGGCTAACGCCGAGATTACCGAAGAAATATTAGAAAAGCTGGCTGAGTTAAAAGTAGATACTATAGAAACGCTATACACCAATGAGCTGGATTGCGGTTCATTTGTTAGTGACACTATTCGTATAGATCCATCGCGTTCTGAGTTAGAAGCCTTGGTTGAAATCTATCGCATGATGCGTCCCGGTGAGCCACCTACTAAAGAGTCTGCTGAGAACTTGTTCCAAAACTTGTTCTTTTCCCCAGAGCGTTATGACTTGTCTGGTGTAGGTCGCATGAAGTTTAACCGTCGTCTAGGTCGTGAAGAGATCTTGGGCGAAGGCGTATTAAGCAAAGAAGATATCGTAGACGTGCTTAAGGCCTTGGTTGAGATTCGCAACGGTAAGGGTCGTGTCGATGATATCGATCACTTAGGTAACCGTCGTGTGCGTTCCGTAGGTGAAATGGCTGAAAACCAGTTCCGTGTTGGTTTGGTTAGGGTTGAGCGCGCTGTTAAAGAACGCTTATCAATGGCTGAGTCTGAAGGCTTAATGCCGCAGGATATGATCAATGCCAAACCTGTTGCGGCTGCGGTTAAAGAGTTCTTCGGTTCTTCTCAGTTGTCTCAATTTATGGATCAAAACAATCCATTGTCAGAGATTACTCACAAGCGTCGTGTTTCGGCTTTAGGGCCTGGTGGTTTGACGCGTGAGCGTGCCGGCTTTGAGGTGCGCGACGTACATCCTACGCACTACGGTCGTGTCTGTCCTATCGAAACACCTGAAGGACCAAACATTGGTTTGATCAACTCTTTGGCAACCTATGCTCGCACTAACGAGTACGGTTTTTTAGAGACGCCTTACCGTAGAGTTATCGATGGTAAAGTGACTGACCAGATAGAGTTTTTGTCGGCTATTAACGAATCTGAATATGTTATCGCTCAGGCTTCGGCGACAATGAATGACAAAGGCCAGTTAACCGATGACTTAGTTGCTGTTAGGCATCTTAATGAATTTACTATTAAGCCGCCGGAAGATGTTCAGTATATGGATGTGTCGCCCAAACAGGTTGTTTCTGTTGCTGCGTCATTAATTCCATTCCTAGAACACGATGATGCTAACCGTGCCTTGATGGGTTCGAACATGCAACGTCAGGCTGTACCTACACTTAAAGCTGATAAGCCTTTAGTGGGTACCGGTTTTGAGCGCTATGTGGCCTCTGACTCCGGTGTGTGTATCGTGGCTAAGCGTGGCGGTATTGTTGACAGTGTCGATGCTGGTCGTATCGTTGTTCGTGCCAACGACAGTGAAGTGCAGACAGACGAGTCGCCGGTTGATATTTACAACCTGACTAAGTACACCCGTTCTAACCAAAATACCTGTATTAACCAGCGCGCCATCGTTAAAGAAGGTGATCTAGTTGTGCGTGGCGACATCATGGCTGATGGCCCCTCGGTAGATTTAGGTGAGTTGGCGCTAGGTCAGAACATGCGCATCGCCTTTATGCCTTGGAATGGTTACAACTTCGAGGATTCGATACTGGTTTCTGAGCGCGTAGTGAAAGAGGATAGATTTACCTCTATACACATACAAGAGCTAACCTGTATTGCGCGTGATACCAAACTGGGCTCTGAAGAAGTAACGGCCGATATCCCTAACGTGGGTGAAGGGGCGTTATCTAAACTAGATGAGTCGGGTATTGTTTACATAGGCGCTGAAGTAAACGCAGGCGATATCTTAGTGGGTAAGGTGACACCTAAGGGTGAAACCCAGTTAACCCCTGAGGAAAAACTACTGCGTGCTATCTTTGGTGAAAAAGCCTCTGATGTTAAAGATACTTCATTGCGCGTGCCTTCTAGTGTTAAAGGTACGGTTGTTGATGTGCAAGTATTCACTAGAGACGGCCTTGAAAAAGACGTACGTGCATTAGAAATCGAAAATGCCCAGCTCAATGAATACCGTAAAGATCTGAAAGAAGAGACACGCATAGTTGAAGGTGCAACCTTCGCTTTGTTGCAAAAAGTGTTACTAGGTCAAAAGATTGTTAGCGGCGCTGGCCAAAAGAAAGGTGCGGTAATTACTGAAGAGTTATTAGCCGAACTGGATAACCATGAGTGGTTCAAGCTACGTCTTGCCGACGACGCTGTTAATGCGCAATTAGATAACGCGCAAGAGCAATTAGTTGTGCAGGGCAAGCAAGTCGAAGCTAATTTTGAAGTGAAGAAACGCAAGCTTCAAAGTGGTGATGACCTAGCACCAGGCGTCTTGAAAATCGTTAAGGTTTACCTCGCTATTAAGCGTCGTATACAGCCAGGCGATAAGATGGCGGGACGTCACGGTAACAAAGGTGTTATCTCGGTTATTATGCCTGTAGAAGATATGCCTTATAACTCAGAGGGCGAGCCGGTTGATATCGTGCTTAATCCGCTGGGTGTTCCCTCGCGTATGAACGTAGGTCAGGTATTGGAGACTCACTTGGGGCTCGCGGCTACCGGCCTAGGTGTCAAGATAGATGCTATGCTGCGTGAGCAGGCCAAAGTGGCTGATTTGCGTGGATTCTTAGATAAAATCTATAACGGCGGCGAAGGCAAAAAAGAAGATCTCGATTCCTTCAGCGATGAAGAAATACTGGAGATGGCCGGCAATCTGCGTAAAGGCGTGCCTATGGCTACGCAAGTGTTCGATGGTGCTAAAGAGTCTGAAGTTAAAGACATGCTAGCGCTGGCTGACTTGCCTACCAGTGGTCAAATGCAATTGTATGATGGCCGTACCGGTGAGGCTTTCGATAGAGAGACCACGGTTGGTTACATGTACATGCTTAAGTTGAACCATTTGGTCGACGATAAGATGCATGCGCGTTCTACCGGTTCGTACAGCTTGGTCACGCAGCAACCATTGGGTGGTAAAGCGCAATTTGGTGGTCAGCGTTTTGGTGAGATGGAAGTGTGGGCACTAGAGGCATACGGTGCTGCTTACACCTTGCAGGAAATGCTAACGGTTAAGTCGGATGACGTGGCCGGTCGTACCAAGATGTATAAAAACATAGTCGATGGCGATCAGCGTATGGAGCCTGGCATGCCAGAATCCTTCAACGTGTTGCTCAAAGAGATTCGTTCTCTGGGTATCGACATGGAATTAGACAGCGAATAATCATCGACTAGCGACTGTAAGGGGGCACTTAGTGCTCCCTTCGTAGCGGAGGAACGGCTTTGAAAGACTTACTGAATCTCATCAAGCAAGGGAAAAACGAAGAGTTTGACTCTATCCGGATTGGCTTGTCGTCACCGGAAATGATTCGTTCTTGGTCCTTTGGTGAAGTTAAAAAACCAGAAACCATTAACTACCGTACGTTCAAGCCTGAGCGTGACGGTTTGTTTTGTGCCAAAATTTTTGGCCCAGTTAAAGACTACGAGTGTTTGTGCGGTAAGTACAAACGCTTGAAGCATCGCGGTGTTATTTGTGAGAAGTGTGGCGTTGAAGTCGCGCTCTCAAAAGTGCGTCGTGAGCGCATGGGTCATATCGAGCTAGCCGCGCCGGTTGCGCATATCTGGTTCCTGAAATCCCTGCCTAGCCGCATAGGTTTATTATTGGATATGACGCTGCGTGATATAGAGCGTATTCTTTATTTTGAATCTTATGTGGTTATCGATCCGGGCATGACTGACCTTGAAAAAGGCCAAATGCTTACCGATGAAGAATACTATGATTCTTTAGAAGAGCATGGCGATGAGTTTGTTGCCATGATGGGTGCCGAAGCGGTACAGCTTCTGATGAAAGAAATTGATGTTGATGAAGAGGTTGCCACTTTACGGGAAGAAATCCCCGCAACCAATTCTGAAACTAAAATCAAAAAGCTATCTAAGCGTTTAAAGTTAATGGAAGCGCTACAAAGCTCAGGCAACAAAGCTGAGTGGATGGTGTTGAATGCACTGCCGGTTCTGCCGCCTGATTTACGCCCATTAGTTCCGCTAGATGGCGGTCGCTTTGCGACGTCAGATTTGAACGACTTATACCGTCGTGTCATCAACCGTAACAACCGTTTGAAGCGTCTATTAGACTTAAGCGCACCAGACATTATCGTGCGCAACGAAAAACGTATGCTGCAAGAGTCAGTTGATGCCTTATTAGATAACGGCCGTCGCGGTAGAGCCATCACCGGCTCTAACAAGCGTCCGCTGAAATCTTTGGCTGATATGATCAAAGGTAAGCAGGGTCGTTTCCGTCAAAACCTTTTGGGTAAGCGAGTCGACTATTCTGGCCGTTCGGTTATCGTGGTTGGTCCTACTTTGCGTTTGCATCAGTGTGGTCTACCTAAGAAAATGGCTTTGGAATTATTTAAGCCTTTCATCTTTGGTAAATTAGAAGCTCGCGGTTTGGCAACAACAATTAAAGCTGCCAAGAAAATGGTTGAGCGTGAGCCACCAGAAGTTTGGGATATACTTGCAGAAGTTATCCGCGAACATCCGGTTATGCTTAACCGTGCACCCACACTTCACCGTTTGGGCATACAGGCGTTTGAGCCTGTGTTGATCGAAGGTAAAGCGATACAGTTGCACCCATTAGTGTGTGCGGCCTATAACGCTGACTTTGATGGTGACCAAATGGCGGTACACGTGCCACTGACTATAGAAGCTCAGTTGGAAGCCCGTGCGCTAATGATGTCTACCAACAACGTACTGTCACCTGCTAACGGTGAGCCTATCATCGTTCCTTCGCAGGATGTGGTGTTGGGTTTGTACTGGATGACGCGTTCACGCGTTAATGCCTTGGGTGAGGGTATGGTTTTCTCTAACCCAGAAGAGGTGCATCGTGCTTACCATTCGCGCGCTGTTCATCTGCAGGCGCGTATCAAATGTCGAATCAAAGAAGTTGCTTTCGATATGGATACCCGCGAGCGTAGCGAGGTCATCAAGATTGTTGATACCACGGTAGGTCGTATCCTGTTTTGGCAAATCGTACCCCCAGGCTTGCCGTATGATTTGGTTAACGATCCATTGGTTAAAAAGAATATCTCGCGCATTCTTAACCGTTGTTACCGTGAAGTAGGTTTGAAAGAAACCGTTATCTTTGCAGACCAGCTGATGTATATGGGCTTTGCTTATTCAACACGCTCAGGTGCCTCTATCGGTGTTAACGATTTTGTTATCCCTGTTGAGAAGGCCACTATTATTGGCGGCGCCGAAGCTGAGGTACGTGAAATCGAATCTCAATATGCTTCCGGTCTAGTAACCCATGGTGAGAAATACAACAAGGTTATCGATATTTGGTCGCGTGCCAATGACTTAGTGTCAAAGGCTATGATGGACGGTTTATCGAAAGAGCCTGTTATTAACCGTGATGGCGAAGAAGAGTTACAAGACTCCTTCAACTCGGTATATATCTACGCCGACTCAGGTGCTAGGGGTTCGCCAGCACAGATACGTCAGTTGGCTGGTATGCGTGGTCTGATGGCTAAGCCTGATGGCTCCATCATCGAAACGCCTATCGTGGCTAACTTCCGTGAAGGTCTAAACGTACTGCAGTACTTTATCTCTACTCACGGTGCGCGTAAGGGTCTGGCTGATACCGCATTGAAAACAGCGAACTCGGGTTACCTGACGCGTCGCTTGGTAGATGTAGCGCAAGATTTGGTTGTTACCGAAGTGGATTGTGGTACCGATGAAGGTCTAACCATGGCGCCGGTTATCGATGGCGGTGACGTTATTGAAACCCTAGGTGACCGCGTGTTGGGTCGTATCACGGCGCTTGATGTAATCATGCCTGGTACTAATGACGTAATCTTTGAAAAAGGCCGTATGTTCGACGAGCGTGATGTAGAGCGCTTGGAAGAATTAGGTATAGACGAGGTGTTAGTACGCTCGGCTATTACGTGTGAGACCCGCTATGGTCTGTGTGCTACCTGTTACGGCCGTGACTTGGCTAGAGGCCATGTGGTCAACGTAGGTGAGGCAGTGGGTGTTATTGCTGCACAGTCTATCGGTGAGCCAGGTACCCAGTTAACCATGCGTACCTTCCACATTGGTGGTGCGGCATCACGTGCGACTGCGGTGGATAATATCCAAGTTAAGCAGGCCGGTACGGTACGTTTGCATAACCTGAAGTTTGTTACTCGCTCTGATGGCTACCTAGTGGCAGTAAGCCGTTCAGGTGAGTTAGCGGTTGCTGACAAGACGGGTCGTGAGCGCGAGCGCTACAAACTACCTTATGGTGCCTTAATTAAGGTGGCCGATAACGGTGTAGTAGAGGCTGGTGATGTGGTTGCCACTTGGGATCCGCATACTCACCCTATTGTTACTGAAGTGGCCGGTAAGGTTAAGTTTAGCGGTATGGAAAACGGTATTACCGTTAACACCCAAACCGATGATTTGACGGGTTTGAGTTCTATTTCGGTGATAGACCCTGCCGAGCGTCCAACTTCCGGTAAAGAAGTGCGCCCAGCGGTAACCTTGGTTGACGATAACGGCGAAGAGTTGTGTTTGGCAGGTACTAATATGCCCGCGCGCTACTTCTTGCCAGCTAACGCCATAGTCGGTTTAGCCGATGGTAATATCGTGCAGGAAGGTGATGTAATCGCCCGTATTCCTCAGGAGAGTTCAAAGACTCGTGATATTACCGGTGGTCTGCCACGGGTTGCTGATTTGTTTGAGGCACGTAAACCGAAAGAGCCGGCTATTTTGGCTGAGATCTCAGGTACCGTTACCTTCGGTAAAGAGACTAAGGGCAAGCGCCGTTTAGTTATTACACCTACTGATGGTGCTACCTATAAAGGTGCTGACCACTACGAGGCCTTAATCCCTAAGTGGCGTAACCTCACCGTGTTTGAGGGTGAGCATGTAGCCAAAGGTGAAATGGTATCGGAAGGTCCGTTAAGCCCGCACGATATCCTGCGTCTCAAGGGTGTAGAGGAGCTAGCTCGCTACATTACCACTGAGATTCAAGAGGTTTACCGTCTGCAGGGTGTAAAGATCAACGATAAGCACATAGAGGTTATCTGTCGTCAGATGCTACGTAAGGCTGACATAGGCACCTCAGGTGATTCGTCCTTGATTAAAGGTGAGCAGGTGGAATACACCCGCGTACTGGAAGAGAACGAGCGTTTGACCGCGGAAGACAAAATTACCGCAGCTTACGAGCGTGTGTTGTTGGGTATTACCAAGGCCTCTTTGGCGACGGAGTCGTTTATTTCGGCGGCATCGTTCCAGGAAACCACTCGCGTGTTGACCGAGGCTGCTGTAACCGGCAAGCGCGATCATTTACGCGGCTTGAAAGAAAACGTGGTAGTGGGTCGCTTGATCCCTGCGGGTACGGGTTTGGCATATCATGCCGAGCGCAAGCGTCGCAAGGAAGAAGGGCGGGCTGTTGACACGGCCACTGTTAGCGCTGCTGATATAGAAGCGGCACTGACTGAGGCTTTAAAAGAAGGGAGTTAATCTGAGAGGGTGATATTGCATTACCCTCTGAGTAAAACTCTTGACTAGGGTTGAGCGCGTCTATAGAATTCGCGCTCGCCTTTTTAACGAGGTTTATTTGGCTGCGCCAGGTAAATCTCTGCCGCTGGCGCCGGGGAAGCCCTGTTTTTAGCGGTTTCGTTGAAAATTTATTGATTTGGAGTTTGTTAGATGGCAACGATCAACCAGTTGGTTCGTAAGCCGAGAAAACGTAAGGTTCAAAAAAGCGACGTTCCTGCATTGCAGGCTTGTCCGCAGCGCCGTGGTGTGTGCACTCGTGTTTACACTACTACGCCTAAAAAGCCTAATTCTGCGTTACGTAAAGTATGTCGTGTACGTTTAACCAACGGTTACGAAGTAAGTTCGTATATCGGCGGTGAAGGTCACAACCTACAAGAACACAGTGTTGTGCTTATACGCGGTGGTCGTGTAAAAGATTTGCCCGGTGTGCGTTATCACACTGTTCGCGGTAGCCTAGATACTTCGGGTGTTGCTGATCGTAAGCAAGCTCGCTCTAAGTATGGTGCTAAGCGTCCTAAGAAGTAGCCGTAGGGCTACGGGGACAGATCTTTAGCTCTGCCCCCTCTGTAGGCAAAAAGCTGACAGCTAAACTGTCATACGTTTTAACGGTTTAAACAGTACCTTGCAGGTTATTCAGTTAACAGCAGGTAAATATTTCAACCTTAGTAAGGCCAGACCTCTGCCACCCACACTCCCTATTCTGGGATATGGCGAAGTTGGTGTTTGGGCAAACCTGAAGAAAAGGGCTATATCATGCCAAGAAGAAGAGTTGTCGCGAAGCGCGAAATTCTACCGGATCCTAAGTTCGGAGATTTGACGCTAGCTAAGTTTATGAACCACGTAATGATTAGTGGTAAGAAATCCGTCGCTGAAAGCATTGTTTACGGTGCCTTGGAAATTGTTCAAGAGCGTTTGGGTAAAGATCCTATTGAGTCTTTTGTGGAAGCGTTAGATGCTATCGCGCCTATGGTTGAGGTTAAGTCTCGCCGTGTAGGTGGTGCTACCTATCAGGTTCCTGTAGAAGTGCGTCCTTCTCGTCGCCATGCCTTGGCTATGCGTTGGTTGGTTGAGTACTCACGTGGTCGTGGTGAAAAATCTATGCGTCAGCGTTTGGCGGGTGAAATCATCGACGCAACACAGGGCAAGGGCTCTGCTGTTAAAAAGCGTGAAGATGTACATCGCATGGCTGAAGCGAACAAGGCATTCTCACACTACCGTTTCTAGGTGTGGTTTGTTTAGGTGGGGTGCGCTGGTCGCGCCCCTGTTCTTGTTTTCATCACTAATGAGTAATAAAAGTGGCGCGTAAAACACCCATAAGACGGTACCGGAACATCGGTATTTGTGCGCACGTAGATGCGGGTAAAACCACAACTACCGAGCGCGTGTTGTTCTATACGGGTCTGTCACACAAAATTGGTGAGGTTCATGATGGCGCGGCCACCATGGATTGGATGGAGCAAGAGCAAGAACGAGGTATTACCATTACCTCCGCGGCTACCACCTGTTTTTGGGCGGGTATGCAGCAGCAATTTGATCAGCATCGTATCAATATTATCGATACACCTGGGCACGTCGACTTCACTATAGAGGTGGAGCGTTCGCTGCGGGTATTAGATGGTGCGGTGGTGGTGTTGTGTGGTTCCTCCGGTGTTCAGCCGCAAACTGAAACCGTGTGGCGTCAGGCCAACAAATATGAAGTGCCACGGCTAGTGTTCGTCAACAAGATGGATAGAGCCGGGGCTGACTTTCATAAGGTGATTGCTCAGCTTAAGGCGCGTCTGGGGGCAAATCCAGTGCCTCTGCAGATGACCATAGGGTCTGAGGAAGGCTTTGAAGGGGTAGTCGACCTCGTCAAAATGAAAGCCATACACTGGAATGCCGAAGATCAGGGTATGACCTTTGATTACGGCGAAATTCCAGCTGACCTTATGGATGAGTGTGTAGCGATGCGTGAGTTCATGGTGGAGTCGGCGGCTGAGGCCACTGATGAGCTAATGAATAAGTACTTAGAAGGCGAAGCGCTGAGCGAAGAAGAGATTATTGCTGGCATACGTAAGCGCACGCTAGCGAACGAAATTGTACCGGTTCTTGGTGGTTCGGCCTTCAAGAACAAGGGTGTGCAGGCTATGTTGGATGCAGTCATTCAGTACATGCCTTCGCCCGAAGAGGTTAAAGCTATCGAGGGTCACCTCGACGACAAAGATGAGACTCCGGCAACTAGAGTTGCAGATGATGATGCGCCCTTTGCTGCTTTGGCCTTTAAGATTGCTACCGACCCTTTCGTGGGTACGCTGACTTTCTTTCGAGTGTATTCGGGGAGATTGGAGAGCGGCACCGCGGTGTATAACTCGGTAAAAATGAAAAAAGAACGTGTCGGCCGTATGGTGCAGATGCACGCGAATGACAGGCAAGAAATTAAAGAGGTGTTGGCGGGCGACATAGCCGCTGCCATCGGCCTGAAGGATGTAACGACAGGCGATACGCTGTGCGACCCCGGCAATGTCATTGTGTTGGAGCGTATGGAGTTTCCAGAGCCCGTTATTTCCGTTGCGGTAGAGCCACGATCGGTTCCCGACCAGGAGAAAATGGGTGTAGCCTTGGGCAAATTGGCGCAAGAAGACCCTTCTTTTAGGGTAAAAACCGATGAAGAGTCGGGTCAAACCATTATATCGGGCATGGGTGAATTGCACCTGGATATATTGGTTGATAGGATGCGCCGCGAGTTTGGCGTTGAGGCGAATATCGGTAAGCCGCAGGTGGCCTATCGTGAGGCCATTACTGCGACCATAGAGATTGAGGGCAAATTTGTTCGTCAGTCGGGTGGTCGCGGCCAGTATGGGCATGTTTGGATTAAGTTTGAGCCAGGCGAAGATGCCAATGCTGAGAAATTAGAGTTTATCAATGAAATCGTTGGTGGTACTGTTCCTCGCGAATATATACCGGCGATAGAAAAAGGTGTTGCAGAGCAAATGCAGAATGGCGTGTTGGCGGGTTACCCCCTGCTAGGCCTGAAGGCAACTCTGTATGATGGATCTTTCCATGATGTGGATTCTAACGAGATGGCTTTTAAGGTTGCGGCGTCAATGGCAACTAAAAAGCTAGCTCAACAAGGTGGCGCTGAGCTGCTGGAACCCATCATGAAAGTAGAAGTGGTAACTCCTGAAGAGAATATGGGTGACGTTGTCGGTGATTTGAACCGTCGTCGCGGTATGATTTTAGGTATGGACGAAAATGCCTCAGGCAAGGTCGTTAATGCTGAGGTGCCACTTGGTGAAATGTTTGGTTATGCCACTGATTTGCGTTCCGCAACCCAAGGGCGGGCAACCTTCACCATGGAGTTTGAGAAATATTCTCCGGCACCAAAAAATGTTGCGGATTTGATAATCGCAAAAACCCAAGGTTAACTTTCTTTTAACAATTGACGAGGTAATTAGCTGTGGCTAAGGAAAAATTCGAACGGACCAAACCGCACGTCAACGTTGGCACTATCGGGCACGTTGACCATGGTAAAACTACATTAACAGCTGCGCTAACACGCGTAGCAGCTGAAGTATTTGGTGGTAAAGCGGTAGACTTCGCTAACATCGATAATGCTCCAGAAGAGCGTGAGCGCGGTATTACTATCGCTACATCTCACGTTGAGTATGATACGACTGCGCGTCACTACGCACACGTAGACTGCCCAGGACACGCCGATTATGTTAAAAACATGATTACGGGTGCTGCTCAAATGGATGGTGCTATCTTAGTATGTGGCGCCACTGATGGTCCTATGCCTCAAACTCGCGAGCACATCTTGTTGTCTCGTCAGGTTGGCGTTCCTTACATCGTAGTTTTCTTAAACAAGGCTGACTTGTTGGCTGAAGACTGTGGCGGTGCGGACTCTGAAGAATACGCTGAAATGATCGAGTTAGTAGAGATGGAATTACGTGAGTTATTAGATACTTACGAATTCCCTGGTGATGATACTCCTATCATTCCTGGTTCTGCATTAATGGCTCTAAACGGCGAAGATGACAACGAGTTAGGTACTACTGCTGTTAAGAAGTTGCTTGAAACTCTTGATACCTATATTCCTGAGCCTGAGCGTGCTATCGATGGTGCATTCTTAATGCCTATCGAAGATGTGTTCTCTATCTCTGGTCGTGGTACGGTTGTTACTGGTCGTGTTGAGCGCGGTATTGTTAATACAGGTGACGAAGTTGAGATCATCGGTATACGCGATACTACCAAGACTACCTGTACAGGTGTTGAAATGTTCCGCAAATTGCTAGACGAAGGTCGTGCTGGCGAGAACATTGGTGCCTTGTTACGTGGTACTAAACGTGAAGACGTTGAACGTGGTCAAGTATTGGCTAAGCCTGGTTCTATTACTCCACACACTAAGTTTGAAGCAGAAGTGTATGTGTTGGGTAAAGATGAAGGTGGTCGTCACACGCCATTCTTTAAAGGCTACCGTCCACAGTTCTACTTCCGTACTACTGACATCACAGGTGCTTGTGAGCTTCCAGAGGGTGTTGAAATGGTAATGCCTGGTGACAACGTACAGATGGTTGTTACTTTGATTAACCCTATCGCGATGGACGACGGCTTACGCTTCGCTATCCGTGAAGGTGGCCGTACCGTTGGTGCTGGTGTTGTAGCTAAAGTTATCGAGTAATATTGCTTGATGGCTGCCGTCCTAGGGCGGCACAGTCAAGGGGCTTCGGCCCCTTTTTTGGTAGCTGTCATGGCATGGTAGTGTTTTCGCAGGTATTGACTTTGGGTGTTTGCCCGATGCAGCTTGAAATAGTTGGAAATAAGCGAGAATCATGTTGACAGTAGGTGGGGCGCTCTTTAGAATGCGCCTTCCATTTTTGGGGTAGTTCTAGGCATAAAGTACTAGAGTCTCTGGAATTTGTATCGGTATTGGGAGTGTTGGTCTGTGCAGAATCAGCGAATCAGAATTCGTTTAAAAGCTTTTGACCATCGCCTAATCGACGTGTCTACGCAAGAGATTGTAGAGACAGCAAAGCGTACAGGTGCACAGGTTCGTGGTCCAATTCCACTGCCTACGCGCAAAGAGCGTTTTACTGTGTTGATCTCTCCGCACGTGAATAAGGATGCTCGTGATCAATACGAAATCCGTACTCACAAGCGCTTGCTGGACATTGTTGAGCCAACAGAAAAAACGGTAGATGCGTTGATGAAGTTGGATTTGGCGGCTGGTGTAGAAGTTCAAATTAGCTTAGGTTAAGAAAAGTCTTAATCGAGCTGGAAAATTAAAAGTAAGGCCCGCTCGGGGGTCGATCCCTGAGCTGTGTAACGCATTAATTTGTTTAGTGCGGCCATAGAGGGTGAAGCCCCGTACACTGTGAGGTTAAAGTGATGACTATTGGTTTAGTCGGTCGTAAAAGCGGCATGACTCGCGTTTTTACAGAAGACGGCATATCTATTCCGGTAACGGTGATTGAGGTTGATCCTAATCGCGTTACTTGTGTTAAAACTGAAGATAACGATGGCTATTCGGCTATTCAGGTTACTACCGGTGCGCGTAAAGCGTCTCGTGTAGCTAAGTCTGAAGCTGGTCAGTTCGCGAAAGCGGGTGTTGATGCTGGTCGTGGTCTTTGGGAATTCCGCGTAAACAGCGATGAGGCTCCTGAAGTGGGTGCTGAGTTGACTGTATCTACTTTCGAAGTTGGTCAAAAAGTCGATGTGACTGGCCAGTCGAAGGGTAAAGGTTTTCAGGGCGGTATTAAGCGCTGGAACTTCCGTATGCAAGATGCAACGCACGGTAACTCTATTTCACACCGTTCAAATGGTTCTATTGGTCAGTGTCAAACTCCAGGTCGCGTTTTCAAAGGTAAGAAAATGTCCGGTCATATGGGTGCTGAGCGTGTAACTGTGCAAACGCTAGAAGTAGTGCGTGTAGATGCTGAACGCAACTTATTATTGATTAAGGGTGCTGTTCCTGGCGCTCCTGGTGGTGACGTAATTGTACGTCCTGCTGTTAAGGTTAAGGGGGCATAAGCAATGGAATTAAGTATTGCGAAACCCGGTAACGCTGCCGCTGGTAAAGTTGAAGTGTCAGATGTTACTTTTGCAAAAGAATTTAATGAAGATCTAGTGCATCAGGTTGTGACTGCTTATTTAGCAGCCGCTCGCCAAGGTACGCGTGCGCAAAAAAATCGCGCCGCTGTGTCTGGTGGTGGTAAGAAGCCTTGGCGTCAAAAAGGTACGGGTCGTGCTCGTGCTGGTACGTCTAGCTCTCCAATCTGGCGTTCAGGTGGTGTTACATTTGCCGCCAAGCCGCAAGATCATTCGCAAAAAGTTAACAAGAAAATGTACCGCGCTGCGCTGCGTTCTATCTTGTCTGAATTAGCTAGGCAAGATCGCTTAGTTATTGTTGAAGAGTTCGCTCTTGAGCAGCCTAAAACGAAAGCGCTGGTCGCTGAGTTAGCGGGTTTGGGCTTGCAGGGTGCGTTAATTGTTTCTGATGAAGTAACAGAAAACGTATACCTGGCTTCACGTAACTTGCATAAAGTTGATGTTCGCGACGTGCAGGCTGTGGATCCGGTAAGTCTTATCTCTTTTGATAAGGTTGTGATGACGGTTTCTGCTGTTAAGCAATTTGAGGAGATGTTAGGGTGAATACAGAGCGTATCTATCAAGTTCTGCAGGGGCCGCGCATTTCCGAAAAAGCGGCTTACAGCGCAGATTTAAACAATCAGTTTGTTTTTAAAGTTGCAGTTACTGCGACTAAGCTAGAAATCAGAAGAGCGGTTGAAAAACTGTTTAGCGTTAAAGTGTCAGAAGTTCGCACACTAAATGTTAACGGTAAAGTTAAGCGCAATAAATTTGGTTTGAGCAAAAAAGCAGACTGGAAAAAAGCTTATGTTCGTCTAGAGCAAGGTCATGAAATTGACTTCGCTGTAGCTGAGTAAGGGGAGTTAGGTTAGATGGCAATTGTAAAAAGTAAACCAACTTCTCCAGGCCGCCGCCATGTTGTTAGGGTTCTTACTCCTGATTTACATAAAGGTGCTCCTTACAAGGCGTTACTAGAGAAGAAAAGTAAAAGTGGTGGTCGCAACAACAATGGTCGCATAACTACGCGTCACATTGGTGGTGGTCACAAACAGCACTATCGTGTTATTGACTTTAAGCGCAACAAAGATGGCATACCTGCCGTAATTGAGCGTTTAGAGTACGATCCTAACCGTACTGCCAACATTGCTTTAGTGTTGTATGCAGATGGTGAGCGTCGTTACATTATCGCCCCTAAGAAAGTTTCTGCGGGTGATGAGATATTGTCTGGTGAAGCTGCGTCTATTAAGGCGGGTAACACTTTGCCGTTGCGCAACATCCCGGTGGGTTCTGTAATTCACTGTATTGAGCTTAAGCCTGGTAAGGGTGCTCAGATGGCGCGTAGTGCGGGCACATCAGCTCAGCTGGTGGCGCGTGACGGTCAATATGTGACTTTGCGTTTACGCTCAGGCGAAATGCGCAAAGTATTGTCGGATTGCCGTGCAACCTTAGGTGAAGTATCTAACAGTGAGCATAGCTTGCGTAAGTTAGGTAAAGCTGGTGCTTCGCGCTGGCGTGGTGTTCGCCCCACGGTTCGTGGTGTTGCGATGAACCCGGTTGATCACCCACATGGTGGTGGTGAAGGTCGTACTTCGGGTGGTCGTCATCCAGTATCGCCTTGGGGTACGCCAACTAAGGGTTACAAGACTCGGAAAAACAAGCGCACTAATAAGTTGATCGTGCGTAAACGCGGCGCTAAATAAATAGCGGCGGAAGCTAACTGTAGAAAGTTATTAGTAAGAGGATAGGGCTGTGCCACGTTCACTGAAAAAAGGTCCATTTATTGATCTTCATTTAGTTAAGAAGGTTGAAACTGCGATCGAAAGCAATGACAAGCGTCCCATTAAAACATGGTCGCGTCGTTCAATGATTTCCCCAGATATGGTGGGTTTGACTATCGCTGTTCACAATGGTCGTCAGCACGTTCCTGTTTTTGTTACTGAAGACATGGTTGGCCATAAGTTGGGCGAATTTGCAGCTACACGCACTTATCGCGGCCACGTCGCTGATAAGAAAGCGAAGCGCTAAACGGTTTTAAGAGGTTATTAAGATGGAAGTTGCGGCAAAATTGAAAGGTGCCCGATTATCTGCTCAGAAGGCCCGTTTGGTTGCTGATCAGATTCGCGGTAAAGGTGTAGAGGAGGCATTAGATCTTCTAGCCTACAGCCCTAAAAAGGGCGCCGATATAATCAAGAAAGTATTAAACTCTGCGATTGCTAATGCAGAGCACAATGAGGGTGCGGATGTCGATGGGTTGGTTGTTTCAACTATCTTCGTTGATGAGGGCATGACTATGAAACGTCTTCGTCCACGCGCCAAGGGCCGTGCGGATCGCATTTTAAAGCGTTCTTGTCACATCACAGTTACAGTTGCTGATAGCGAAGGCTAAGTAGGAGACGACCAAATGGGTCAGAAAGTACATCCCACGGGTATCCGTTTAGGCATAGTAAAAGAGCATAACTCTATATGGTATGCAGACGGCAGTGCCTACGCCGAAAATCTAGTAAACGATCTGCGCGTACGTGCATACGTTGAAGAGAAGTTGGCGCACGCTTCTGTAAGCCGTGTTGTTATTGAGCGCTCTGCGCAAACAGCTAAGCTAACTATTCATACAGCGCGTCCTGGCATTGTGATTGGTAAGAAAGGTGAAGATGTCGATAAGCTTCGCAAAGAATTATCTTCGAGAATGGGCGTGCCTGTGCACATCAACATCGAAGAGATTCGCAAGCCAGACATGGATGCAAAATTGGTAGCGGCTAACGTTGCTGGCCAATTAGAGCGTCGTGTTATGTTCCGTCGTGCGATGAAGCGTGTAGTTCAAAACGCTCTACGTCAAGGTGCGGAAGGTATCAAAGTACAGGTTAGCGGTCGTGTTGGCGGTGCAGAAATTGCCCGTACCGAATGGTACCGTGAAGGTCGTGTACCTTTGCACACACTGCGTGCTGATATCGATTATGCAGCTCATGAAGCATCTACCACTTACGGCATTATTGGCGTAAAAGTTTGGATCTTCAAAGGCGAGGTTTTGCCAGGCACTGAACAAGTGGAAGCAAAAACCAGTAAGAAGTCAGCTACTAACTAAGCTATTAATTTAAGAGTTAAGGGTTACGCAAATGCTTCAACCTAAGCGTACAAAATTTCGCAAGATGATGAAGGGCCGCAATCGCGGCTTGGCTCACCGGGGCAGCAGCATCAGCTTCGGTGAATACGGTCTTAAAGCAATCGGCCGTGGTCGAATCACTGCTAGGCAGATCGAGGCAGCTCGTCGTGCGATGACTCGCCACATTAAACGTGGCGGTAAAATTTGGATTCGAGTTTTCCCAGACAAACCTATTACCAGTAAGCCTTTAGAAGTACGTCAAGGTAAAGGTAAGGGTAATGTTGAATACTGGGTTGCTCAAGTTCAGCCAGGTAAAGTTTTATACGAAGTAGAAGGTGTTAGTGAAGAGCTAGCGCGCGAAGCATTTGCTTTGGCGGCCGCTAAAATTCCAGTTGCCACTGCATTCGTTAAAAGATTGGTGATGTAATGAAAACTACTGAACTACGCGAAAAGTCTGCAGAAGACTTAAATGCCGAGTTGCTAAAGTTACTTGAATCTCAATTCAAGTTACGCATGCAGAAGGCGACAGGCCAGTTGGGTCAGACGCATCTGTTGAAGCAGACTCGTCGTGAAATTGCCCGTGTTAAGACGGTTCTCGAAGAGAAGGCAGGTAATTAAGATGTCAGCAACAGAAAATACAGCTCGTACAGCAACTGGTAAAGTTGTTAGCGACAAGATGGATAAAACCATCACTGTTCTTATTGAACGCCGGGTAAAGCACCCTGTATACGGTAAGTACATCACTCGTTCTACCAAACTTCACGCACATGATGAAGCTAATGAGTGCAAACTTGGTGATGTAGTAACTGTTTGTGAGACGCGCCCTTACTCCAAAAGCAAATCTTGGAAGTTAGAGCGTATCGAAGAGAGTGCTTCTCAGATTTAAGTCCGAGATAGATATAGTTGGTGGCGGTAGTTACTAACATTTTGGAGTAGGAAATGATTCAGACACAATCATATTTAGAGGTAGCGGATAACAGCGGTGCACGCCGAGTTATGTGTATCAAAGTGTTAGGTGGTTCACACCGTCGCTATGCGCGCATAGGTGATCTGATCAAAGTTACCGTTAAAGAAGCTATACCTCGCGGTAAAGTGAAAAAAGGTCAGGTAATGACTGCGGTAGTGGTTCGCACCAGGAAAGGTGTTCGTCGTCCAGACGGCTCACTGATCAAGTTCGACGATAATGCTGCGGTTATATTAAATGCTCAAGATGCTCCCATAGGTACTCGTATCTTTGGTCCAGTTACTCGTGAGCTGCGTAGCGAAAAGTTTATGAAAATTATCTCTTTAGCGCCTGAAGTATTGTAAGTCGGCGAGTAAATAGAGACTGAGGATCGGAAATGCGTAAGATTATTACAGGCGACGAAGTTATCGTCTTAACCGGTAAAGACAAGGGCAAACGTGGTTCAGTTCAACGTTTGGTTGATGAAAAGCGTGTGCTTGTCTCTGGTATTAACATCATTAAGAAGCACCAGAAACCTAACCCGCAAGCGGGTGTGGCTGGTGGCATAGTTGAAAAAGAAGCGCCGATCCAGGTTTCTAACGTAGCGATTTATAACTCGTCTGCGAATAAGGCGGATCGAGTTGGTTTTAAAGTTGAAGACGGTAAGAAAACACGTGTCTTTAAGTCTAACGGCGAAGCGATTTAAGACCTTCGGTAAGGCGAGCTGGGAATAAGTAATGGCTAATTTGAAAGATCTTTATAATACAGAACTCCGCACCAAGCTTAAAGAAGAGCTGGGTTTGGATAATGTAATGGAAGTACCCCGTATCACTAAAATCACCCTGAATATGGGTGTGGGTGAGGCATTGGGCGATAAGAAGGTACTTGATAACGCGGTGCGTGATATGCAGCAAATCTCTGGTCAAAAGCCAGTGGTTACTAAAGCTCGCAAATCTATCGCTGGTTTTAAGGTGCGTGAAGACTGGCCGATAGGCTGTAAAGTGACTTTGCGTAGCGATCGTATGTATGAATTCCTGGAGCGTTTAATCACTATCGCGATTCCACGTATTCGTGACTTCCGTGGCATAAGCCCTAAGTCTTTCGATGGTCGCGGTAACTTTGCTATGGGTGTTACTGAGCAAATTATCTTCCCAGAAATCGATTACGATAAAGTTGATACGTTACGTGGTATGGACATTACTGTTACTACTACGGCTCGCAATAACGACGAAGGTCGTGCATTGTTGAAAGCGTTTAACTTTCCATTTAAAGGTTAAGGTCGACAGTAATGGCTAAGAAATCAATGATCGCACGCGACGTTAAACGTGCAAAAACTGTTGAAAAGTTTGCCGCAAAACGCGCTGCTTTAAAAACAATTATCGCCAATGTTAACGCTAGCGATGAAGAAGTGTGGGATGCGCAAATAAAATTGCAGCAATTACCTCGCGACGCAAGTCCAGTCCGTCAGCGTCGTCGCTGTCAGATTACTGGCCGTCCTCACGGTGTATACCGTAAGTTCGGTTTGTGCCGTAACAAGTTACGTGAAGCAGCAATGCGCGGTGATGTGCCAGGCTTAGTTAAAGCTAGCTGGTAATTAAGAATTTAAAGAGTTTATAAAGCGCACTTCATTCGGAAGTGGCTTAGGAGCACAAACTATGAGTATGCAAGATCCAATCTCAGATATGCTGACTAGGGTCCGTAATGCGCAGATGGCGGGTAAGCCAACTGTAGCAATGCCTTCTTCTACTTTGAAGGTGGCGGTTGCTGACGTGCTAGAACAAGAAGGCTTTATTGCTGGTCATACAGTTGCTAAAACTGAAGACGGCAAGGCTAACTTGAGCATTGAGCTGAAATATTTCGACGGAAAGCCAGTTGTTGTTGAGATCGACCGCGTTAGCCGTCCAGGTCTGCGTTCTTACGCAGGCAAAGGCGATATTCCATCAGTACGTGGTGGATTAGGTGTGGCTATCGTGTCGACCAGTAAAGGTGTAATGACTGATCGCGCTGCGCGCGCTGCCGGTGTCGGCGGTGAAGTGCTTTGCACAGTCTTTTAATTTTGGCTTTGAAGAGTTAGTACTATGTCTCGAGTAGCGAAAGCCCCAGTTGCTATCCCTGCAGGAACCGAAATAAAGCTAGACGGCAAGATTATTGTTGTTAAAGGCTCTAAAGGTTCTTTAAGCATGGATATCAGCGAAAAAGTATCTATTAAAGAAGTTGAAGGCACGTTAGTGTTTGCTCCTTCTAACGAAAGTGACCGCCAAGGTTGGGCTATGGCTGGTACTTTTCGTGCATTAGTGAACAACATGGTTACCGGTTGTAGCCAAGGCTTCGAAAAGAAGTTGTTGTTAAACGGTGTTGGTTATCGTGCTAAGGCCGATGGCAAGTCTTTGAACTTGTCCTTAGGTTTTTCACACCCTGTTGATTATCAATTGCCAGAAGGCGTATCAGCAGAAACTCCTTCAGTAACAGAGGTTGTTTTGAAGGGTATTGATAAACAAAAAGTTGGACAAGCGGCAGCAGAGATTCGTGCTTTCCGTCCGCCCGAGCCTTATAAAGGCAAAGGTGTACGTTATGCTGATGAGCTTGTTCGTCGTAAAGAAGCTAAGAAGAAGTAGGTAAGGTTATGAGCGCTAAGAAAGTTTCAAGAATTCGCCGTTCACGCCGTGCCCGTTTTAAGATGCGTGAACTTGCGGTAACACGTTTATGTGTGAACCGTACATCACAACACATATACGCACAAATCATCTCTGCTGATGGCAATAAGGTTTTGGCTTCTGCCTCTACTTTAGATAAAGATTTGCGCAGCGCTGCAACTAGCAATATAGATGCGGCCGCGAGTGTTGGAAAGTTGATTGCAGAGCGTGCAAAAGCAGCAGGTGTTACTGATGTCGCTTTTGATCGTAGCGGTTTTAAATACCATGGTCGTGTAAAGGCCTTGGCAGACGCTGCCCGTGAAGGCGGCCTTCAATTCTAAGGTTTTGAACGATGGCATTTAATGATTCTAAAAAACAGGATGATTCTGAAGGTTTGCAAGAAAAACTGGTTCAGGTCAACCGTGTTGCTAAAGTAGTAAAAGGTGGCCGTATATTCGGCTTCACAGCACTGACTGTAGTTGGTGACGGTAATGGTAAAGTAGGTTTTGGTCGAGGCAAGGCGCGTGAAGTGCCAGTCGCTATCCAAAAAGCTATGGAAGCTGCGCGTCGCAATATGATAGATGTGGACTTGAATGGTGATACTATTCAATACCCCATCAAAGCCAGTCACGGTGCTTCTAAAGTTTACATGCAGCCAGCCTCTCAAGGTACGGGTGTCATAGCCGGTGGTGCAATGCGTGCGGTGCTAGAATTAGCAGGCGTACACAACGTATTGGCCAAATGTTACGGCTCTACGAACCCTGTGAACGTGGTTCGTGCAACATTTAACGCTCTTAAGACGATGAATTCTCCAGAGCAAGTTGCTAACCGTCGCGGCAAAACTGTCGAAGACATTTTGAATTAAGCGGTAGTCAGGATTACATATCATGGCCAAGAAAATTAAAGTTACACAGGTAAAAGGTTCTAACGGACGTATACCTGCACACAGAGCTTGTATTGCTGGTTTAGGCCTGCGACGCATTAATCATACAGTTGAGCTAGAGGATACTCCTTCAGTTCGCGGTATGATTAACAAAGTTCATTACATTGTGAGAGTTGAGGATTAATCATGACCTCAGATTTACGTTTAAATACTATTAGCCCAGCACCGGGTGCCAAGCAAAATGCAAAACGCGTTGGCCGCGGTATTGGTAGCGGCACAGGTAAAACTGGCGGTCGTGGCCATAAAGGTCAAAAATCTCGTTCTGGCGGTTCAGTTCGTCCAGGTTTCGAGGGTGGCCAGATGCCTATGCAGAAACGTTTACCGAAGTTTGGTTTTACGTCTCGCGTTGCTCGTATTACTGCACAAGTTCGCACTAGCGAATTAAATTTAATCGCTGATGAAGTGATCGATATAGATGCGTTAAAGCGTGCCGATATCATTGCTACTCACATCGAGCGTGCGAAAGTATTTCTTTCGGGTGACGTTACTAAAGCCGTAACTATTAAAGGCTTGGCAGTAACTAAAGGCGCTCGTGAGGCTATCGAAAAAGCTGGCGGCAAGGTCGAAGACTAAATGAAGAAAGGATTGGCATCTGCAGGATCTCAATCAGGACTGGGCGAGCTTATGGCTCGCCTTCGTTTTGTTCTGATGGCAATAATTGTTTACCGAGTCGGTACGCATATTCCACTCCCCGGTATCAATCCAGACCAAATAGCGGCTTTGTTTAATCAAAACCAAGGTACGGTATTAGGTTTATTCAATATGTTCTCTGGTGGTGCACTAGAGCGTATGAGTATCTTGGCTTTAGGGATTATGCCTTACATTTCTGCCTCTATTATTATGCAGCTAATGTCGGCGGTTAGCCCTCAGCTAGAGGCATTGAAGAAAGAAGGTGAGGCGGGTAGGCGCAAGATTACCCAATATACACGTTACCTAACGGTGCTATTAGCTACCGTACAGGCAGCGGGTATGGTTGCTGGCTTAAGCAATCAGGGCATGTCTTACTCTGCGGACGCCAGTTTCTATTTTGTGGCCGTAGTTTCGCTAGTGACCGGTGCTGTTTTCATGATGTGGCTAGGCGAGCAGATCACTGAACGCGGTATTGGTAACGGTATTTCGCTATTGATTTTTGCGGGTATTGTTGCAGGCTTGCCTTCTGCGGTAGGTCAGTCATTAGAGCAGGCCAGACAGGGTGAGCTCAATGCGTTAGTGTTATTGCTTATTTTGGCGCTAGCGATAGCTGTTATTTACTTGGTGGTTTACATCGAGCGCGGTCAACGTCGCATTACTGTTAACTATGCCAAGCGTCAGCAAGGTCGTCGCATGGTGCAGGGGCAGCAAAGCCATTTACCTTTAAAAGTGAATATGGCGGGCGTAATACCTGCTATTTTCGCAAGCTCTATCTTGCTATTCCCTGCCTCTATAGCGCAGTGGTTTGGCCAAGGTAATGATATGGAATGGTTGCAAGAGCTTGCTCTGCAAATCGGACCAGGTCAGCCTTTGAACATATTATTGTTCACAATGTTGATCGTATTTTTCTGCTTCTTTTATACGGCGTTGATGTTTAACCCTAAAGATGTAGCAGATAATTTGAAGAAATCCGGTGCTTTTTTGCCGGGTATTCGCCCTGGCGAGCAAACAGCTAAGTACATAGATAATGTATTGACGCGCTTAACCATGTTTGGTGCGTTATATATCGCCTTAGTCTGTTTGTTGCCACAGTTTCTCGTCGTGATGTGGAATGTACCATTCTACTTAGGTGGTACATCATTATTGATCGTCGTAGTTGTAGTTATGGACTTTATGGCGCAAGTGCAATCTCATCTGATGTCTAATCAGTACGATGGCTTGATGCAAAAGGCCAATTTGAAAAACTATGGTAAATCTGGCGCTCCGCGCTAGGCCATTTACCCATTGGGGAAGTGATATGAAAGTTCGTGCTTCTGTGAAGAGAATTTGTCGTAATTGTAAGGTAGTACGCCGCAAGGGTGTTGTTCGAGTTATTTGTAACTCTGAGCCACGCCACAAGCAGCGTCAAGGCTAAACAGTAGCAACAAGTTGGTTCATTTCAGGCATTCTTAGGAATAGCTTGATTTTTGATTAGTCTGACGCTAGACTGTCGCGCCTTTCGCGCAGGTGGTTAACGTGCGTGCAGGTAAATATTAGATTTTGTGGAGTAAATTGGATGGCTCGTATTGCTGGTGTCAATATACCAGATCACAAACATGCCGTGATTTCATTGACTTACATATTCGGTGTAGGCCGTACAACTGCTAGACAGCTGTGCGCCACCACTGGTGTTGCTGAAGACTCAAAAATCGGTTCGCTGTCAGAAGCTGAACTCGACGTTTTGCGTACTGAAGTTGCGAAGTTAGCCGTAGAAGGTGATCTTCGTCGTTCTGTGTCAATGAACATTAAGCGTTTGCTTGATCTTGGTTGCTATCGTGGTTTGCGTCACCGTAAGAGCTTGCCTCTACGCGGTCAACGCACAAAAACCAACGCTCGTACTCGTAAAGGCCCTCGTAAGCCTATACGCAAGTAAGTACGTAGACAGTAACCCTAGTGTAGCTACACACTAATGGTATTTATAAGTGTAGTGTCGATATTAGAGTAGGAATTAAACATGGCTAAGCCTAGTGCAAAGCAGACCCGTAAAAAGGTCAAAAAGACTGTAGTGGATGGCATCGCGCACATTCATGCATCTTTCAACAACACCATAGTTACTATAACCGATCGTCAAGGTAATGCCTTATCATGGGCTACCGCTGGTGGATCTGGTTTCCGTGGCTCTCGTAAAAGTACCCCGTTCGCTGCTCAGGTTGCTGCTGAACGTGCCGGTACCGCCGCCCTAGATTACGGTTTGAAAAACCTTGACGTAGAAGTTAAGGGGCCTGGTCCTGGTCGCGAATCTGCAGTTCGTGCATTGAACAACTGCGGTTACAAAATTGGCGCAATCAACGATGTGACGCCAATTCCCCATAACGGCTGTCGTCCTCCTAAGAAACGTCGCGTTTAACTTTAATTTAAGATCAGGAATGCAAACATGGCTAGATATATAGGCCCAACTTGTAAACTGTCCAGAAGAGAAGGCACGGATCTGTTCTTGAAGAGCGGCGTCCGTCCATTGGACTCAAAATGTAAAGCTGAAACAGCACCCGGTATGCACGGTGCCCGTCGTGGTCGTCTATCTGACTACGGTGTTCAGCTACGTGAAAAACAAAAAGTTCGTCGTATCTATGGTGTACTCGAAAAGCAATTCCGTGGCTACTATAAAGAAGCTGCGCGTCTTAAAGGTGCTACAGGTGAAAACTTGTTACGTCTTTTAGAGAGTCGTTTAGATAATGTTGTTTACCGTATGGGCTTTGGCTCAACGCGTGCCGAATCTCGTCAATTGGTTGCGCACAAGTCGATTTTGGTAAATGACCAAGTGGTAAACATTGCCTCTTATCAAGTTAAAGCAGGCGATAAAGTTTCTGTACGTGAGAAGTCTAAGACTCAATTACGTATTAAGCAGGCTTTAGCGCTATCTGCACAGCGTGCTGACGCTGAGTGGATTGATGTTAATGAAGGTAGTATGGAAGGTACTTACAAGTCACAGCCAGATCGCGCTGACTTGCCTTCTGAAATTAATGAAAACTTGATCGTCGAATTGTACTCGAAGTAATTCAGTACGAATAACAACGATAAACTAGAGACGACTACTACACAGGTGCCTATATGCAAAGTGCAGTGAACGAATTTTTAACGCCGCGTGTTATTGAAGTTGAAGAAACTGATTCTACGCGCGCAAAAGTTACATTAGAGCCCTTAGAGCGTGGCTTCGGCCACACTCTAGGTAATGCTTTACGTCGTATCTTATTGTCTTCAATGCCTGGCTGCGCCATTATTGAAGCAGAAATCGACGGTGTTTTGCACGAGTACAGTGCAATCGAAGGCGTTAAAGAAGATGTTATTGAGATTCTATTAAATCTCAAAGGCGTCTCGATAGTGATGAACGGTAAAGATGAAGCCGTTCTGAGTTTAAGCAAGAAAGGCCCCGGTGTAGTAACTGCGGCTGACATCCAGGTTGATCATGATATAGAGATCAAAAACCCTGGTCATGTTATTGCTCATCTAAATGATTCTGGCGAAATTAACATGAAACTGACTGTCGGCCGTGGCCGTGGTTATGTTCCTGTTGGCGCTAGGCAGACAGAAGACGATGAAACCCGCACCATAGGCCGCCTGCAACTGGATGCTTCTTATAGCCCAGTTCACCGTGTAGCTTATGTGGTTGAAAGCGCCCGTGTTGAGCAACGTACTGACTTAGATAAGTTGGTATTAGATCTCGAGACTAACGGCACTATCGATCCTGAAGAAGCCATACGTCGTGCAGCGACTATTCTTCAGCAGCAATTATCGGTGTTTGTTGATCTTGAAAGCGAAAAAGAAGTTGAGCCTGTTGAGGAAGAAGATCAAGTTGATCCTATTTTACTGCGTCCAGTTGATGATCTTGAATTAACAGTACGCTCGGCTAACTGCTTGAAAGCTGAAAATATTTACTACATTGGTGATTTGGTACAGCGTACTGAGGTTGAGTTGTTAAAGACTCCTAACCTAGGTAAGAAATCACTAACAGAAATAAAAGATGTATTAGCGTCACGTGGTTTGTCTTTGGGCTTACGCCTAGACAACTGGCCACCTGCCAGCTTAAAGAACGACGATAAAGTTCTAGCATCTTAATGTTATAAGCCGGGGCCGATTATCGGCGTCCATAAGCGTTATTTATTGCTGTGATAGCAACACTGTCATCGCAAAGAAAAGGTAAGGAAATATAGCCATGCGTCATCGTCATAGTGGCCGTCAGTTAAACCGTAATAGCTCGCATCGTAAAGCGATGTTCCGCAACATGGTTAACTCTTTGGTTGAGCACGAGTTGATTAAAACAACTTTGCCTAAAGCTAAAGAGCTCCGTGGTTATGCTGAGCCTCTTATTACATTGGGTAAAGAAGACAGCCTTGCTAACCGTCGCCTAGCTTTCGATAGAACTCGTAGCAAAGCAACTGTTGGCAAGTTATTCACCGATCTAGGGCCTCGCTTTAAAGAGCGTCCAGGCGGCTACATCCGTATTTTAAAATGCGGTTACCGTACCGGTGATAAAGCACCTATGGCTTATGTAGAGCTAATAGATCGCCCTCAGGTTGAAGCCGAAGGTAGTGAAGATTAAGGTTTAGTCTTCATAAAAAAAGCCGAGCTTAGCTCGGCTTTTTTGTGTCTGGCGTTTAGGCAGGGGCTATATTGCCTTAGGGTTTTACGGCGATTACATCGGTGTATAAGTTTTGCAGTATCGCTTCAACGGTATTGCCCAGCAGTTTACCCTTCACGCCTTTGCGGCCCACGGTGCCTATGACTACCGCTTCAGCTTTGAGTTTGCTGGCTAAGCTGGGGATAATTTTCTCCGGCTTGCCTTGTCGAACAATGAATTGCTCTTTGCTTAGTTCATGTTGCGCACAAAAATCGGCAATGACTTGCTGTAGCTTCTGCTTCTTGTTTTTAACGTAAACACTGGCATCAACGATATCCATATCCACTAAGGCCTGAGGCACGGTGATAACAAAGCAGGCTTGTACTTTTGCGCCAGTGGCGGCAGCCAGTTGTTTGGCTTGCTGCATAACCAAGTGATTGAGCTTGCTCTTGCTGGCGGTTGCTGTAGCTAGGTCAACGGCGGCAATAACCGTGGGCTTTTTCTTCCAGCTTTTGCTGGCAGTAATCATTACCGGTGCTGGGCACTCCCGCAGTAGCTGCCAATCGGTGGAGGTGTATAGGCGATGGCCGGTTTTATTGCCGGTTTTTATCACCAGGTCTATGGGCTGCTGTTGGCAGTGGGCAACAATTGCGCTGGCGATATGTTTACACCACAGCGTTTCTACTTTGATGTTTTTGCTGGGCGCCTTTAACTCTTTTAGGGTTTTCTCTACTTGTTCTTTGCGTTGCTGTAGTAATTTTTTTTGCAGCGCGTTACGGCTAAGGTTGGCGTAAGGCGTGCCGGCTAGATTGTGTATGTCCGCAAAACAAAACCCAAATACGGTGATTTTGGCGGCGGTTGTTTGTTGTATAGCTAGCGCCCTAATTAGGGCTGTGTTTTTGCCGCCCTGGGGGTCGGCAATAACGAGTAGTTCCTTCATGGTCTGCTCCGAGGGTTGGGCTATTGTTATGCTTCCGATCAAGTATAGAAGATAAAGTACTAAACAGGGTTTAAAAAAGTTTGCGCTTAATCAAGTAAGGGTTTTAAAAAGCGCCCAGTATGCGAGTCAGTGTTAGCCGCTACCTGTTCTGGTGTGCCGGTGGCAATAATTTGGCCGCCGCCGCTACCGCCTTCGGGGCCTAGGTCTATAACCCAGTCAGCGGTTTTTATCACATCGAGGTTGTGCTCTATTACCACGATAGTATTGCCGTGGTCGCGCAGCCTGTGTAGTACATTGAGCAATTGCTGTATATCGTGAAAGTGCAAGCCGGTGGTAGGTTCATCCAATATGTATAAGGTTTTGCCGGTGTCGCGCTTGGATAGCTCTTTAGAGAGTTTTACCCGCTGTGCTTCACCGCCTGATAAGGTAGTGGCGGATTGGCCCAAGCGTATGTAAGACAAACCTACATCAATAAGGGTTTGTAGCTTTTTATGGATGGCGGGGATGTTCTCAAAAAAGCCACAGGCATCTTCTACCGTCATATCTAAGACTTCGTGTATGTTCTTGCCTTTGTAGCGCACCTCTAAGGTTTCACGGTTATAGCGCTTGCTCTTGCAGATATCGCAGGGCACATACACATCGGGTAAAAAGTGCATTTCTACCTTGGTGACACCATCGCCTTGGCAGGCTTCACAGCGGCCACCTTTAACATTAAAGCTGAAGCGGCCTGGCTTGTAGCCACGCGAGCGCGCTTCTTGGGTGCCGGCGAACAAGTCTCTTACCGCCGTGAATATTCCGGTGTAAGTGGCTGGATTAGAGCGCGGCGTGCGGCCGATCGGGCTTTGGTCGATGTCTATACACTTATCCACCAAATCCAAGCCCTTAATGGCCTTATGAGGGGCTGCGGTGAGGGTGGTGGCGCCATTGAGCGCGGTAGCCGCAAGCGGGTGTAGTGTGCCGTTAATCAGCGTAGATTTGCCCGAGCCGGAAACGCCAGTCACGCAGGTCATCAAGCCTATGGGTATGCTTAAATCGACATTTTGTAGATTGTTACCAGAGGCCTTGAGCACCTCAATCTGTTGTTTGGGATTGTTGGTGTGGCGTTTTTTAGGTACGGCTATGCAGAGCGCACCTGATAGGTATTGGCCGGTAAGTGAGCGCTTATTATCAATGATGTCCTGATAGCTGCCCTGGGCGATGACTTCACCGCCATGTACGCCGGCACCGGGGCCTATGTCTATAATGTGGTCGGCGCTGCGTATGGCGTCCTCATCATGCTCTACCACGATCACAGTATTACCTATGTCGCGCAGATGGTTAAGCGTTCGAAGTAAGCGCTCATTATCGCGCTGATGTAGCCCTATAGAGGGCTCATCAAGAATATACATCACGCCTACTAGGCCTGCGCCGATTTGGCTGGCCAGTCGTATGCGTTGGGCTTCGCCCCCTGAGAGAGTGTCGGCGCTGCGGCTAAGGGACAGGTAATTGAGCCCCACATCCACTAAAAACTGTAGCCGGTCTTTAAGTTCTTTCAGTATTTTACTGGCGACCTTCGCTTTACCGCCGGCAAACTCTAAGCCGTGGAAGTAATCCAGCGCTTCACCTATGGGCATTTGAGTAATGCTGGGCAAGGTGCGGTTATCGATAAACACATGGCGAGCTTCGTGTTTAAGTCTAGCGCCGCCGCAGTCCGAACAAGCTTGGGTGCTGAGGTATTTGCTAAGGTCTTCGCGCACCATTTGTGATTCGGTATCACGGTAGCGGCGCTCCATATTGGGGATGACGCCTTCAAAGCTATGTTTGCGCTGAAAGATGTCACCGCGGTCGTTGGCGTAGTTGAAGTTGATTTCTTCATCGCCCGAGCCCTGCAGGATGACCTTTTGGGTGGACTTAGGTAGCTGCTCAAAAGGTGTTTCTATGGCAAAGTCGTAATGCTCGGCGATGGACTTGAGCATGTGGAAATAATAGACGCTGCGTCTGTCCCAGCCACGTATGGCCCCTTCGGCCAAACTGGCTTCGGGGTGTTGCACTACCCGGGATTGGTCAAAGTACTGCTTAATGCCTAGGCCATCACAGCCGCCACAGGCGCCGGCTGGGCTGTTAAAGGAGAACAGCTTAGGTTCTAACTCAGTAATGCTGTAGCCGCACTCGGGGCAGGCAAAGAGTGAGGAGAACACTAAGTCTTCGCGCTCGCCATCCATAAAGTTAATCACAGCGATACCACCGGTGAGTTCTAGGGCTGTCTCGAAGGATTCCGCTAAGCGAGTTTGCAGGTCGTCGCGTATTTTTAAGCGATCTACTACCACCTCTATGGTGTGTTTTTTCTTTTTATCCAGATCGGGAGTATCGTCTAAGTCGCAAACTATGCCGTTAATACGGGCACGGACAAAGCCGCTAGCGCGCAGTTGATCAAATACATGTAAGTGCTCACCCTTGCGCTCGCGTACGGTGGGCGCTAGTAGCATTACCTTGCTGCCCTCGGGCAGGGCCAGCACCGAGTCCACCATTTGGCTAATAGTTTGTGCCTCTAACGGCTGGCCGTGTTCGGGGCAGCGCGGCTCACCTACGCGGGCATAGAGTAGGCGCAGGTAGTCATATATTTCGGTAATGGTACCCACGGTGGAGCGGGGGTTATGGGAGGTAGATTTTTGCTCTATGGAAATAGCGGGGGACAAGCCTTCGATATGATCCATATCGGGCTTTTCCATCATCGATAGGAATTGCCGCGCATAGGTAGACAGTGATTCCACATAGCGGCGCTGGCCTTCAGCGTAAAGGGTGTCAAAGGCTAAAGAGGACTTACCGGAACCTGAAAGCCCGGTAATGACCACTAATTTATCTCGGGGGATATCGAGGTCGATGTTTTTTAGGTTGTGGGTACGTGCGCCCCTGACCAAGATTGTATCCATAGAAAATTACCGCAATGCAAAACGCACTAGTATAAATCTTTGTACGCACAGTAAGCAAAGTTTGCGGGCTGTTAATTTGGCGGTAGTGCAGCTTGCGGTTTGGCCATGGATAAGCGTGAGGGGGCGCGATTTGGCGTCTTAATGTTGGCAGAGAGGCGATATCTTATTGAGCTCCATCGCGGCATTAATCCAGCCAGTTTGTTTGTGGTTGGCATCGCCGAAATGATAATAAATCATACCATTGGGCAGGGCGGCAATAGTTATGCCGCCATAGCCAGCCATATAAGGCACCCAGCTGCCCTTAGTGCAGTCTAAGGTGTCGGTATAGGCAAGGTCTTCATACCAAAAACCATTGTTGTAGCGCCAGGCACTGTCTTCAGCGTTTAAAATATCCAGTCCTGCAGTCGGTGGTAAATGGAGGGTGTTTGTTATCATTTCGGCATCTAATAAGCGCTTACCCGCAATGCTTCCTTTGTTGGCTAATAGCTGGGCGAGCTTGGGGATGTCATCACGCACAAAGGTGAGTCCATAGCCGGTAAAAATTTGTGCGCTTTCATCGTAGCTGCGCTTCGAGGTATAGGTGGTTGGGCTTAGATTCAAGGGCTTCCAGATACCGTCAACAATAATGTCGTTATAGAAATCCTTGCTGGAGTTTGTTTTTTGTTGATAAAAATTGTGCATTGCGCGGCCAAGTACGTAGGTGTCGGAAGTGTGATAGCTGAAGACTTCTCCCGGCTTACTTTTGTGTGGAAAATGCCCACAGGCAAAGTCGATAAGCTGTTTATGGGTACTGGCTTCGAAGAAGTTATTTAACTTGTATTTTAGGGCTTCATCTTCCCCTAGCTGGGTAGAAATATAATTTCCTGTAGACATGTCTAATGCGTTTTTAAAGGTGACGCCTTGCCATTTGTCGCCAGAGCACTCAGGGACATAGTCTGAAATAAGTAAATTTTTACTACCGGGATATAGCTTTTCCAATCGCATAAGGCCATAGCCGCCAGCAACCGATTTTGCCGTAGAGTAAGATGGCACATTCAAAACTTCGCAAAACGGATAGAGGCCAAAACGTGTTTTACAGTCTCCTACATAGTGTATGCCTTTATAAAGCACACCATAAATGGATATTTCATCAGCGTCGGCGCCTATTCCTGCTTGGCTATTGTAGGATTTTAGTTGCACCTGAGGATAACTATTTATTAGATTTTTGATGGGTTGCGTGGGTATCCTGTTGGCAACTTCCTGCTCGTATTTGGCTATAGTCTCTGCGCGCTTTTTAATAAGGTGCGGCGTATAAGAGGCCTCGAGTTTGCCCCGTAAGTTGAGTTTCATATAAAAACAGGTTTCCCCTGCGAATTGATAAGCAGCATTTGAGATGCTGCCATCATCTTTAAATAAAAATGTCAGAACGCCGTTCCATGTGCAGTTAGCGTTAGTTTCTTGTAGGGAGAAGGGCAGGGCGGCCCGTGAATAGCCTAAGTCACCTGCTTCATTCCAAACGCGGCCTGGTTCGAGTATGTATTCAGAATTACCGTGTGAGCTGGCGATTAAGCCGCGCTGTATGGGTATTAAGTGAGTGCCATGTTGAATAAACTCAAAGTCGAATTCGGGGAGGTGATTGGCGTTGCGGTAATATTGCTTATTATTAAACTTGCTGACCTCTATAGCTTTGCCGTTTTTATTTTCGCCGTGCAAGCTTAGCCTTCCTTGAAAATTATTAGTTGGGTTAGCTGCCGCTTTAGGAATGCTGTAGTGGCTGTAATCCATTAATGTTAGCCTGTCAGAGCTTAATAAAAAGTCATGGCTTAGTGCTTTTCTATCCGTATTTCCAGATCCGCTAAAACTACCATAAATAAAACCTTGTTGATTAGAGCTGTTTAGCTCGTTAGTTATTGCGGTAATTCGGCCACTATTATTTTCCATAACGTCCATGTTAATAAGCTTGTGATTATAGGCGCAGGCTGATGTTGTGATTAGTAGGCCGGCAAGCAGTACTTTTTTAATCATTGTTTTTGTCCTTGACTTCTATAGGGCGTGTTGTCTGCTCGAATAATGGTTTTTATTTTGCATAATCAAGTATTGATTTTAAAAGGGCTTATCAAGTCAAGTCCACATAAATTTTGGGTCTATCTGTATCGTTAACTGGACCTACTTTTGATTTGTAGGCTTATGTATTGTGTGTGCGACTGTGGTTGCATTGCCCGTTTTTGGCGGTGTTATTTTTAAGTCTTTCTTTTGTTGTGAAAAATGAGGTGGTCTATGTCTAGGTTTATGGTTGCGGGTTTGCAGCTAGAGCTGGAAGCAAAAAATAACATGGATTTGGTTATGGATGAGATGAGAAAAACCAAGTCTAGATTTCCATTTGTAAAGATGATTATGATGGGCGAGTTAGGTGTTTTTGGGCCTGCTCTGGAGAATGCTGTTGAATTACCGGGCCCTGAAGAGGATGCATTTTGTGAGTTGGCTAAAGAACTGGGAGTATGGATATTACCTGGGTCTATTTTTGAGCGTAAGGACGGTAAAATTTATAATACTACGCCCGTAATAAATCCTGAGGGTGAAGTTATTGCGCGTTATCGTAAGATGTTCCCGTTTTTCCCTTATGAAGCGGGGGTGACGCCGGGTGATGAATTTGTTGTTTTCGATGTTCCCGAGGTAGGCAGGTTTGGTGTTAGTATTTGTTACGATATGTGGTTTCCCGAAACAACGCGAACATTGGCGTGTATGGGGGCCGAAGTAATACTGCACGCAACAATGACTAATACCGTGGATAGAGACATTGAGCTATCAATTGCTAGAACTAACGCGGCATCTAACCAGTGTTATTTTGTGGACATTAATGTCGCAGGTAAGATCGGTTGGGGAGGCTCTATAGTAGCCGGCCCTGGTGGTGAAGTTATACATCAAGCGACTAGTACGAGAGAGGTCATAGTTATGGATCTTGACCTAGAGTATGTTCGGCATGTGCGTAAAAATGGTTGGCATGGTTTAACCCAACCGCTTAAAAGTTTTAGGGACAGTGTGGTTCAGTTTCCACAATATGCCGATAAAGACTTTAAGTGCAATATATTAAATGAGCTAGGCGAGTTAAAAAAGCCGGAAAGTTGAACTGTTCGGGTCATTAATACTAGCGGTTTACTGTGAGGGCGTCTTAGGGCGCCCTTTTTTGAAGGCTAGTGTCGATGACTTAGTCGCTGGCAAGGCGCGTAATTTTAATAATAATGTAAATTGTATATCTTGATAGCTATATGATTTTGTTGGTTTTTCTATATTGGTTCTATGATAGTTGAGGTTGGTGTTGGTGCATGAGATTGGACCCAAGTGAGTTGAACTTTGGATCTACTTATTGTGATTTTGGCGAGTAATATCTAACACTCGTAGAGAATTTAGTCGGCACTGTGCCGATTCCATTTAGATGATTTGGGGATAATAATGAAATCTAAGTATTATAAAAATAAATTTCCGTATGGCCGGATGATGTCTTTAACCTTGGCATCAGTAAATGTCCTAATGGCTGGTGTTGCCAGCCCAACCTATGCTGCAGGCATGGAAGAATTGATTGTTACCGCTTCTCGACGCGCCGAAATGGTGATGGATATCCCTTACAATATTACCGCCGTAAGTGGTGACAGTATTGAGGCCGCACAAATAACCGATGCTACAGATTTGATGCGCTCTATGACCGGCGTCAATGTAGTGGACAGAGGCTATCGAAACTCTGGGGCAATCAACGGTATTATGATTCGCGGTATGAATGTCGACGGTGGTGGCAATGGTGATATCCCCCTATCGGCAGTGCCTACTGTATCCACTTATATTAATGACAGCCCTTTATATGCCAACTTCATTCTTAAAGACATTGAGCGTGTTGAGGTTTTACGTGGGCCGCAAGGCACCCTCTATGGCTCTGGGGCGCTAGCGGGTACGGTTCGCTATATTATGAAACAGCCAGAAACAGAGGAGTTCTACGGTAAGGCCTCCGGTTCTTATAGCCAGACGGAAGGCTCTGAGGGGTTTAGCTGGTCTTCTGATTTAGTATTAAACATGCCTATTAATGATCAAATAGCCGTTAGACTTTCTGGTGGCATGATCGACGCCGACGGCATCACCGATTACACCAATGTTTACGCTTTGGATGAGAAGGGTGCGCCAATCGCTACGGGTGGGGATATTACCAATGGCGATCCCATCTATACCGAAAAAGAAGATGCCGATACGGTTGAAATATGGCATGGCAAGGCCTCTATATTATTTCAACCCAGTGATGAATTTAAAGCGCTGCTAACGTATCAGCAGCAATCCGATGAAATTGGCGGGCGTCGTCAGCAAACCACAGGCACCCATTGGGTGACCGGTGTTGAGCAGGCTTATGATGATTATGAAAATGGTTCTATTCAACTAGAGCCTAGCTCCAGAGATGTCGATATGACGATGCTGGAGATGGAATATGATATGGGCTTTGCCACGCTGGTCTCCAGTACGTCGGCCTACGAGCACACGGGTGAGAGCATTAGTGAGAACACAGGGTTTTATGCCAAATTTGCTTGGTTTACCACCCTGTATGGCGGCACCCCACGTCCCATCGCTAAATCTGAGCGCAGCTATTCAGATGAGGCGGTTATTCAGGAATTTCGTTTAGTCTCCAATACCGATGGTTTTGTGGATTGGACGGCTGGTCTTTACTACATGGATCAGGAAATGGGTGCTGTTCAGACCAACAGCATGCCGGGTTGGTCGGATTATATTAATACCGTCCCTAGTTGGTATGGGCACTTTTTTGGCGCCGACACTTCAACGGAGATCGACTTTGCCTACGATAGAAAAACAGACTTTGAAGATAAGGCTGTCTTTGGTGAGCTTACTTTCAATATCTCCGATGAGTTTAGGGCGACGCTAGGGGCGCGTTATTTTGACAATAAATTTGTTAACAAAACCACCATGGACACCCCTATCTGGAGCAACCCTGCTACACCGGAGTTTGAAATATCGGATGATGGTGTTTTGTTAAAAGGTAATGTTTCATGGGATTTCGGTCCTAGTCAGTTAGCCTATATTACTGTTTCAGAGGGCTATAGACGAGGCGGCGCCAATGCGGTGCCTTTAACCGGAGGCTTTGCCGAAGATCCTGCTTGGCAGCAATATGATTCAGATTCTGTTATTAACTATGAAGTTGGTTTTAAAGGCTCACCAGGGCTGATGAAGTATAACGTTTCATTGTTTTATATGGACTGGGATGACGCGCAGTTAAATACAGCCACACCTATATGGGGTTTTTATGCGGCAATAAACGCAGGCAAAGCCAGAAGCCAAGGGGTGGAGGTTGAGATTGAAGGGATGCTTACGGATGATCTACACTATACCGTTGGTTATGCTTATGTAGACTCTGAACTTAGAGAAGATGTTTTTAGCCCTACCGGTGGTGCTATTGCCGAAAAAGGTGAGCAGCTACCAGGCACCGCGAGAAATATCCTGAGTGCATCTGCAGACTACTCACAGTTGTTGGATAGCGGCATCAACTGGACGTCACGATTGCATGTTTATTATCAGTCGGCGTCACGTAACTCTATTGGTAGTGACCCTAGGTTTGATATTGACTTTGATGGCTTTCAATTGTGGAATGCGTCTACTCAGTTGATTGCTGACTCCTGGACCGCGACGCTGTTTGCTAAGAACCTCACTAATGAAGAGGGAGTGACGGGGACGTTAAGTGAGGGTTATATGGGTACAGAGCCTTCACAAAACTTTTTAGGCAACTCTTCGAAGGACTATATCGTGCTACCTAGAACCCTTGGCGTGGCACTAACGTATAGTTTTTAGAATGATGGGCTAATGTTTGTATTCTCATAAAGGGTTGCGTGCGAGCGCAGCCCTTTTTTTGAAATACAGATTGTTATTCAAGTCTTATTGCCGATTAGTAAAAAGTAGCTTTTAGTGATAATGACCTACAGTTTCAATAGCGGTAACGTTAAGGTACTACTTGTCGCGTGTTACAAATGAACCTCTATCTTTATTGGCTTTGATGTGGATGGAATGTTGTTAATTTTCCTAGAGTTGTAGTTGTTATGAATAAGCATGATAAAGATAATAATGAAAGTGTAAACGTAGAGATTAAGAGTGGTCGTTATTGTTTCTCAGAGACAGGAACGGCGGTAAATATTGCTCTGGCTTTTTTAACGTCGGCAGGCTTGTTTTACGCTAATATCATGCCCGTTTTAGTTTCTGGTTTGGTAGAGGGCTTAGGCTTCTCCCAGAAAACGGCGGGTATCATTGGCTCAGCAAATATTTATGGTGCTGCATTAGGCGCTTTTATTTCTATTTTTATCGTTAAAAGAATAAAGTGGAAATTTGTCTGTTTGATATTGCTATTGTTGCTGATCTCGATAGATATAATATCTATGTTTGTGTCGAATGCAGAGTCCTTAATTGCTGTTCGCTTTGTACACGGTTCGGTAGGTGGGTTAATAGTTGGAATAGGCTTGTCAATTACCGCCAGAACGAAAAACGCAAGCAAAGCATTTGGTTATCTTTTGCTGGTGCAATTTGGTTGTGGTGGTTTGGGTGTTATGCTGATACCGGGGTTGATTCCAGATTATGGCCATCAAATAGTATTTTTTGTCTTGATCGTATTTAGCTCAATAGCCTTGCTTACATTGCCTTTTTTACCCGCGTTCCCTGTGCGTAAAGCGACGGTTGAGCTTCAGCTGGGTATAAAAAAGATTAAACTATATCGCAGCCCTGTGCTGCTAGTGTTGTTAGCTATATTTTTATTTCAGGCGTCAAATATGGGGCCCTATGCCTATATTGTAGGGCTGGGTAAAAATTATAATATAGACATTGCTTTTATTAGCTCCTCTTTAGGTATTGCTGCTTGGATGGGTATTTTGGGGTCGCTGTTGGTGGTCTTCTTGGCGTCAACAAAGTGCGGTAGAACCATCCCTATAGTCATTGCAGTTTTTGTCACGCTAGTGGGTACTGGGTGTCTACTCTATAGCGAATACAAATGGGTATATTTTGTAGCGAACTGCGTCGTCGGTATTACGTGGGCCTTTTCTATCGCCTATCTGTTGGGCATGGTCGCAGAATTTGATAAGGCCGGGCAAATGGCTGCGTTAGCGGGCTTGGCCTCAAAGTTGGGGTTGGCTTCAGGGCCTATGATTGCAGCGTTAGTGTTGGGCGATGATGACTATAAAATTCTTATTACTTTAGCGGTAGTAGCCCTATTTGTTTGTTTGTTACTGGCTATATATCCTGCGCTGTTATTAGACCGCCGTGAGAGTAAAGTTAACGTGTTATAGGTGTAGTTGAGTTATGTTTTTTAATTATAATTTAGGTCGTTTCATACTTTCTGTTTTTCCTGAAAGATGAGATGCAATAATGTTTAAATGTTGCGTATTTCCTCTGGGTATTTATGGGGGTGTGGTTTTTAGGTTGTCATATTTTTATACTGGCAAGTTATTTTAGGCTTGGATCGAGAAAGCGCGGATAATATGTTGCAATAGTTCAGTATTTATCTACAAGTTATGGATAAAAACAATTATCTGTAAGATCAGGCCTTAGCTATTGCAATTGTCTATAGCGCCACCAAAATAACAATGTCATACACCGTTAAGTATTACTTCAATAACTCACTTGTTCTGATTAAATTATAATTTCGAAAAAAGGAAGAAGTGTCAGTATCACGAGCTTTTATAACGTCAAACACCATACCCATGAGCTGTTGATAACTTTAAAACAGGTAAGTGAGATGCTTGGCGATTAAAAGCCAAGAAGTCGATAAAGTTCAATCTTAAAGCTGCACCTTGGCAGCAATCTGGACCTATCCTTATGTGATTCTGGCATCTATCTAATCACCCTTCAATTAGCTAGCCTCTTTATAGTGTTGCGTTATGTATCAAATTAGATGCACTGCACTGCGGTCGATACAAATGACAAGTAATGGATAAAAAGTATAAGGACTCAAGAAAATAAATACTTGCAACTACGAGGCTTAAAACATGATTAATAAAAAATATTTAACCGCTATGGGGGCATTGCTTTGGGGCTGTTTATTACCCGTCCAAGCAGACACCATTTTTAGCGAAGATTTTCAAGACGGTGAATACAGCAACTGGAGCATAAGTGGCGACGGCTACGATGCCGCCAATTATTATGCGGGTAATTACTCCATGCGTACTGATGGCTTGCGGCAAGGTGTTATTGCTGTTTCCACCGAAGGTTATGAAAGTGTCAGCTTGTCTATGGATCTAGCAGCACTGTATTTAGTCTATTACGATTTTTGTTATGCTGAATATTCTACCAACAGCGGTACCTCTTGGAATATTTTACATTGGATTACCGATGGCGGTGACGATGGTTCTTTCGACACCACCAGTGTGTCCACCGGGCTGGACGACAATCCCAATGTGCAGCTGCGATTGCGCGCATACACTTGGTACGGCAACTATTGCTATGGCGATAACATCACGCTGACAGGTACACCCATCAGTGGTGGTTCCGGGCCAGAGATCGATGTGGCCGGCTCAGGCTCTTTTGGCGCGGTTGTTGTGGACGGCAATGCAACCAATACATTAACCATCACCAACAATGGTGATTCGAACCTCAATATAGGTAGCCTTACTGGTTTGGCCAGCCCTTTCAGCGTGGTATCTGACACTTGTTCCAGCAGTACTGTTACCGCAGGCAACAATTGCACCGTGGGTATTAAATTTGAACCCACTACCGAAAGCGTTTTCAGTGACACGCTGAGCATTGCTTCCAATGACAGTGACGAGAACCCCTATACGGTGAATGTTAGCGGCACAGGTGTGCCCGATAATGGCGGAGGCGGTTCCATTTACGACCCCTTTACCGGTGATGGCAACGTTAGCCGTAGCAATCTTGGCTACAGCTTTATGACTGGCAGCGGCACGCTTAACCTTATGAATTACAGCAATTACGCTGTTCCTGCTAACGCCGCTAACCCAAGCAATACTTTTGAAGGCAAGCTCACGCTCAGTGGTGAATACACCTACGGCAGCGCTACCGAGGTAGGGGGCGATAATAATTTACAGTACTACCCAGATGCTGAGCATTTGCCTGAGTTTGAGTTTGAGTTTGTGCAGCACGGCACCCACTTTATTCCCGTTACTCGTGGTCTATACGAGGACGAGCATACTTCCTGGGCCTACATTCTTGAGCCCGGTAGAGTATGGAATGAAGATAGTGATAACGGCTATTCACGTGTGTCCTTTCCATTTTCTTTGCAAGAACGAAATAATGACTGTATTTGGAACGGGGTAATGACTTTCTTATTTAAAGATGACGGCTCCGTGTCGAATGTGTCTTATCAAATAGCCTCAGAAACTTGTCTTTATATGAAAGTTAACTTTTGGGGTAAGCTGAGTGCCAGCTACTCGGATTACAGCGTTACTGGAGCGAGCACTATCAAGTCCAATTACGAGGATGAAGTGGCGCGTCGTATGCCCGTTAAACCCATTTCGGCATTGGCAACGGACTACCCTGGTAATGGTGTAGTGACGAGTAATATTGGCAGCGATATAACTGCGGCTGATATGACCATCTATGGCGTAGCTTATAATGGCGTTCACTACTCCGGTGGTTGCAGCACCCGCTATGGCGACTACCCCTTCTGTGAAGTAATGAATGTACCGTCTTACTCCACTGCTAAATCAGTGAATGGCGCTTACGGTTTAATGCGTTTAGAGCAAAAGTATGCAGGCACACAGCGCACCTTAGGCATAGATGATTATGTTAGCGAGTGTTACGGCTCTCAGTGGGCCAGCACTACCTTCGAAAATGCTATGGATATGGCTACGGGTAACTACACCTCTTCTACTTCTCATGCAGATGAGGCGTCACAAACCAAGCTAGATGACTTTTTCTTTAAGACTACGCACGCAGACAAGGCGAGCTTTGCCTGCGCCTACCCTTATAAAACCACGCCAGGGAATACGTTTGTATACCACACTTCAGACACTTACTTGCTAGGCCGAGCAATGAATGTTTACTATCAAGGCATAGCCGGTAGTGGCGCTGATTTTTTCAGTGACGTAGTCGTGGATGAGATATATAAGCCTTTAGGGCTCAGCCCCACCACATACACAAGTTTGCGTACACAAGATGCAGCTTCACAAGCGCATACGGGATTTGGTTTAGTTTATGTGCGTGATGACGTAGTGAAATTAGGGGAGTTTCTTAATAAGGCCGAGGGCAAAATTGATGGCATTCAAACTCTTGATAGCACCATGGTCAATGCCACTTTAAACCTAGGTTCTGGCGGGTTGAGTGCGGGCAGTAGTGCTGATAAGTACAACAATGGCTTTTGGTACTACGATATCGACCAGGCTACTCATGACTACGGTTGTAGTGGCGCTAAATGGGTACCGTACATGGCTGGTTTCGGAGGCATTAGCGTAGTCTTATTCCCCAACGATATGGTTTTTTATCACTTTAGTGATAACGACGAAATTGCCTGGGGTAATACTGCCATTGAGTTGGACAAGATTTCTGCATTATGCCCCTAGTTTAGTGCAGCTATTATCAAAAGCTCCAAGGATGGGGCTGCCACAATATCTATAAGTTTAAAGCCCATCTCAATGGGCTTTTTTATGGCTCTACAATATCTCTTTAGCTTGTAATAAATGTACCTAGAATGCTGGACCCATATAAAACCTAATGAAAAAACACTTAGTCAGAAAAAGTGCTTTCGCAATAAAAATTCTCGCTAAATCCAATCTTTACATGGAATTTCCTAACGCAAAAAAAGGGGGGATCAATTGAGATATTTAACACTAACATGCCAAAGTTGATCTCCAGTGGAGAAATAGAAGCTCTTTATATGAAGTAGCGGGTAGACGCCAAGTGAGTTGGCCCTATTTTTTAACACTCCTATGCCTTATAAAAAAGCTATTTCCAGATAGTGGCCTATTGTTTTGCTAATATTATTTCTCCCCTATCTTCTAGCATATTGTCTTGGCTGTACCATTGGATGTTTTTTCCGGTAATCGCTATTTTGAGGCCTAAAGCTTCACCATAAGACCAAGTGCTCCATTGCCGATACCAGAGGTCGCCTTCAATCCACCACTTTCCTTTATCGGTTTCTAGCTTATCTAACTCTGCAACGCCTGACATGGTGCCGTCCGAGTGCAATTGAATGTGGCAACTATTACCAAAAACTGTTTTCATTTTAAGCATTGCGCCTGGCATTAGCGTGCTGAGCTTATCCCCTGATATCCACGACGTAGCGTTGCACGTTAATGCGCCCTGATAATTAGAGGTCATCTCACGTAATAAATTACCTAATTTATTAATTCCTGGGCGTATTCTATCAATAGGAACACCAGCGGTTCCTATTCTCAGGGTTTTTTCTTGGGTTGATGAATCGCTATAGTAAATATTGCCGGGTTCGATAAGCACGCCGGCTAGTTTCGCTCTTGCTACCAATGCGGCTACATCAATATCGATATCTTTTTTTATTGTCACCCAGCAGGCTCCGCCTTGGCTTGGGGCGGTAATAATTAAAAAAGGAAAATGATAGTTTAACGCTTTCCATAGTGCTTTCCATCGTTGATAGAGTACATGCTTGATATTGGCTAGCGATGCATTGTAGTGCCCTAATTTAAAAAATGTGCAAGCTGTGCGTTGCTGCAAAAGAGAGGGCGGCGGCATGATTTTTTTTCGAAGCGCTTTGAGTTGCGTAATAATTGGCGGTGATGCGACGATAAACCCAAGATTTAAACCGGGCGCGAGTATGGTTGATAATTGAGAGACGTAGATAACGCGCCCTTGCGTATCTAGGCTACGCAAAGCTGGAAATTCTTGCCCCTCGTAATTGCTATCGGAATCAACGTCATCTTCGATAATGGTTATGTTTTGTTGGTTTGCTTTAGCTATTGCGGCCTTTCTGCGTTCAAGGGTCATGCAGACGCCGGTAGGGACTTGGTGGCTGGGGGTGCAATAAAGAAGCTGGCAGCTATCGATGTTGTCGTCGATTATCATGCCACTGTCATCTATAGGCTGATAGTGCAGTGTCGCTCCGCTGCTTTTCAGCATATTTCGTAGCTTGGGGGCGCCTGGATCTTCAAACGCAATCTTACTATCGGCGTCGACCAGTAGCTGTGTTATCAAATAGTGAGCGTTGTGCGCTCCAGTTGTAATAAGAATTTCTTCAGGGCTGGCGGTTATGGCTCTACGTGCAAGAGCTTTTGTTCGCAGTTGATCGATAAATTCGGGGTCATCCTCTTCAAAGTCGGTAGAACTCCATTTTTTTGCAGCATTAGAGCTGTGGGCTAATCGTGAGGCTTCTTGCCAGTCGTTGGTTGGGATAAGGTCGGTGTCTATACAGTCATGGATGAAGGGGTAAGTGTATTCATTAAGAGGGCGGTCGTATTGTTTAAAATCAACACTTTTGCCCCGCTTAATGATTTGCTTAGGGCTTATAGGCTTATCGGTTAAAGCAGCTGAGTTTATATCTGAGATTATTTTATTACTAACATAAATACCACTGCGTGGCCGGCTTTCCAAATACCCTTCATCGGTGAGTTTCTGATAAGCAAGAATGACCGTGTTACGAGAGACTTTCAGCATCTCGGCAAGCCTGCGCGTAGGGGGCAGCCTTTCATCGCAGGGCAATACGCCAGAGATAATAGCTTCTACGAGTTTTTCTCTAATCTGAGCTTGCAGGCTTAGTGCGCTATTAGGGTCAAGATAGATGAGGATTTCTTTCATAATATGGGGGGGGAGTGCCTCAGATAATTAATAGATGTAAGCCAAGGATTAAGTAAGGGGTAATCACTAGCGCTATAACCTTTAACTTGTCGCTAGATCTAGGGGGCGAGGCTTGATAGTTATTTTGTCCCGATTGTAGCATGCCCTTTCCAAAATACACGTCAAATGCCAGTGTCATAGTAGGGGGCTACGGGTCTGGGGGGCGTGGGTCAGTTTGTCGTTGAGCTGAGGCTATGGTTAGTGGGGATAAAGCTGTAGAGGGGGTATCTTGGGGTGGTGAAATAAAAAGGGGGGTGTTCAGCCGGCACCGTCGGCTGCTGTTAATCATGATCAGTAGTGATAATACTCAGCCCAAGCTAGAAGGGGATTGGTTGCATCTAGGTAGACTTATTTTGACTGGTGCTGAGTGCGAGTTAATATGGCTTAGAGGTGGGGGTAGTGCTTTTACAGAGCCGATAAATATGCGAAACTTGCCAGTTCAAACTAGCCGCAGTTATGCTGTAGCTAGCCGCTATAGCCAGTGGCCCCCAGGGCGGTTAAATAGCATGGCCGAGGGTGGCTGGCGGTAGCTCTAGAATTGTCTCTAGAACTAGGTATATAGAATAGTTTTTACATCATAAACACAGCGAACATTAGCAGACATAAGGGCAGGGAAAACTATGGCAAGGGGCATAAATAAAGTTATTTTAGTGGGTAATTTGGGTAACGACCCAGAGACCAATTCTTTACCTTCCGGCGGCGCAGTCACCAATATCAGCATTGCGACCTCAGAAAGCTGGAAAGATAAAAACACCGGTCAGCAGCAAGAGCGCACCGAGTGGCACCGAGTGGTGTTCTTTAATCGCCTCGCTGAAATTGCCGCCGAGTATTTGCGTAAAGGCTCTAAGGTGTATGTAGAGGGCTCGTTAAGAACCCGCAAGTGGCAGGATAAGCAAACTGGCCAAGACAGATACTCTACCGAGATCGTCGGTGCCGAAATGCAAATGCTGGACAGTCGTGGCGGCGCTCAGCAAGGGCCGGGGCAAGGTCAGGGGGGCTATGATCAATATAGCCAAGCGCCGCAGCAGGCCGCGCCACAGCAAACCGCGCAGGCGCCACAGCAGCCTTATCAGCAGCAACCGCAACAAGCCAGCCCTCAACAGCGTGCACCACAGGCGCCACCGGTGGCGGCAGCCCCTGATGCAGGCGCTTGGGATGACGATATTCCGTTCTAAACAAAACAGTATAAAAAGGGTCGCTGAGCGGCCCTTTTTTTTCGCGTAGCAGTCGCTAGGGTTAGAAAGTATCTATGCTAAAGCTACAGTACGTAAAGGCGTGATGGATAAATGAGTAGCTTGATAAGTTTTAAGGTGTGGCAGTGACAATACTGATAGTGGCAGAGCACGATTTTATAGGGGCAGCGATGGCGCAGCGTTTTGCTGACCGCGGTTGCCAACATATTAGTTATCCTTTGGCCGAGTTGCCGGAAGGCAAGGCTCTGGTCAGTTTTTTAAGCGAGCAGCAGGTGACGCAGGTTATCAATAGTTCGTTGGTTAGCTTGCCTGCGGCGCAATTGCCAGGCTATTTGCAGCAAGGGCCTCTACTGAGCTTACTAACGGCGGTTGAGCAGTTACAGTTGCCATACATACAACTATCCAGCAGCCATGTGTTTAACAGTGCCGAGCCGCGTCGTTATAAAGTGTCAGATTTAGCTGAGCCCGATACCGAGCTGGGGCAGATCTATCGCCGGGTGGAGAGTTATACCCGCAAGCATGTGCAGCGCTATATTATATTGCGCACCGGCGCGCTGTTTTCCGAGCGTGGCGATAATGTGCTTACCCATTTATTGGCGCAGTTTAAGCAGGGGGGTGATATCAGCCTGTCGCTACATGGCCACAGTGCCCCGGTGTATATGGATGATTTAGCCAGAGTGGTGAGCGGGCTGGTAGATCAGCTAGGCTGTGGCACGGACGAATGGGGGGTAAATGTTTGGGGGGAGTATCACTACAATAGCTCCGACCCTACCACCTATTATCACTTTGCTGAGTCGCTGCTGGCGGTGATGGCCCAGCATATCAATATCGAGCAGGTGAACTTAGTGGGGGTAGAGGCGCCGGATAATAGCTGGCAATACCCTCTGCTCAATTGTTCGAAAATACTCAGCGCCTTTGGTATTAAGCAAATGCCTTGGCGCTCGTCAGTGGTCAATGTAGTCAAACGTTATTGTAAAGAGGTGGTCGATGAGTAAGCCCGAGTTAAAACAGCAAGCCTTGAATATTGCCGTGCTGACGGTGTCGGATACCCGCAGCGAGGCCAATGATACCTCGGGGCAGTATTTGGTTGGGGCTTTGGCCGAGGCTGGCCACAGCCTAGCCGCTAAAAAGATCGTGATTGATGATGTCTACCAAATGCGTGCGGTGGTATCGCAGTGGGTGGCTGATGCTGACATACAGGTAATTTTAGTGACTGGCGGCACCGGTTTTACCGGTCGCGACTCTACCCCTGAGGCGCTGAGGGTCTTGTTTGATAAAACCATAGAGGGTTTTGGCGAGCTATTTAGGCAAATATCCTATCAGGAGATAGGCACCTCTACCGTGCAGTCCCGGGCGCTGGCAGGCCTAGCCAATGAAACAGTGATATTCTGCATGCCCGGCTCCACCGGTGCCTGCAAAACCGCTTGGCATGGCATTATTGCCGAGCAGCTGGATAGTCGCCATAAGCCCTGTAATTTTGTCGGGGTGTTAAAGGCTCGCCGGCAGCAGGCTGCCAGCGAGAGTCACTAGTTACCAGTCTCTAGTCACTAGTTATCAGTCTCTAGTTCCTAGTCGCTAGAAAAAGCAAAGGCACAAAAAAAGCCGTTATTCTTTATCAAAAGAATAACGGCTTTTTCGTTTTTACTATCGACTACTAACTAGCGACTCTTCAACTCTCATAGCGCTTGAAGATCAGTGTCGCGTTAGTACCGCCAAAGCCAAAGCTGTTAGACATCATTTGATTGAGCTTGACGTTGTCTTGGCGAGTTTGCACGATGTTGAGGTTGCCGGCTTCTGGGTCTAGGTTCTCAATATTGGCAGAGGCGGCGACAAAATCGTGCTCCATCATCAATAATGAATAAATCGCTTCCTGTACCCCGGTGGCGCCCAAGGAGTGGCCAGCTAACGATTTGGTTGAGGCTATCATGGGGCTGTTGTCGCCAAACACTTCTTTAATCGCTTTCAGCTCTTGTATATCACCGGCAGGCGTTGAAGTGCCATGGGAGTTGATATAGTCAATCTTGCCGTCAGTGGTGGCCATGGCTTGCTGCATGCAGCGCACCGCGCCTTCGCCGCTGGGGGCTACCATGTCGTAGCCGTCAGAGGTGGCGCCATAGCCGGTAATTTCACCGTAAATTTTGGCACCGCGCGCTAGCGCATGTTCTAGCTCTTCAACCACTACCATGCCGCCGCCGCCAGAGATAACAAAGCCGTCACGGTTGGCGTCGTAGGCGCGGGAAGCGGTTTCGGGGCTGTCGTTATATTTGGTCGATAAGGCGCCCATGGCATCGAATAAGGCACTGAGTGACCAGTGCTCTTCTTCGCCGCCGCCAGCAAAAACCACATCTTGCTTGCCTAGCTGAATTTGCTCAACCGCCGCACCTATACAGTGGGCGCTGGTGGCGCAGGCTGATGAGATGGAGTAGTTAATGCCCTTGATTTTAAACGGGGTGGCCAAACAGGCTGATACCGTGCTGCCCATGGTTTGGGTAACGCGGTAAGGGCCTACACGCTTAAGGCCGCGCTCACGTAGTATATCGGCAGCTTCAATTAAGTTAGCTGAGGATGCGCCGCCAGAGCCGGCAATAAGGCCGGTACGAGGGTTGGATACCTGGTCGTCCGCCAAGCCTGAGTCGGTAACGGCTTGCTGCATAGCAATGTAGGCATAAGCTGCCGCATCGCCCATAAAACGCAATTGTTTGCGATCTATGTGCTCTTTAAAGTCTATGTCTATGGTGCCGGCGATATGGCTGCGAAAGCCCATGTCTTTATAATCTTGGCGAAAACGTATGCCCGATTTGCCTTCTTTAAGCGAATCAAGAACGCTGGGGATATCGTTGCCTATACAAGAGACTATGCCTATGCCAGTAATCACTACGCGTTTCATGGGGGTACCTCGTTGAAATTCTCTTGGTAAAAGTCTATGGCTACTTAAAAGTTTGCGTCGTCTGCTTTAAACAAGCCTACGCGCAAATCGTTAGCGGTGTAGATAACTTCGCCATCACAGGCAACCGTGCCATCGGCTATGCCCATAATCAGCTTGCGCTCTATCACGCGCTTTAAATTAAGAGTGTAGGTGACTTTTTTGGCGGTGGGCAGTACTTGGCCAGTGAATTTAATTTCACCTGAACCTAAGGCGCGGCCGCGGCCAGGGTTTTGACGCCAGCCTAGGTAAAAGCCAACTAGCTGCCACATGGCATCAACGCCTAAGCAGCCAGGCATAACAGGGTCGTTTTTAAAGTGGCAATCAAAAAACCATAGGTCGGGGGTTATATCTAGCTCAGCAATAACTTGGCCTTTACCGTATTCGCCACCTTCAGAGCTGATGCTGACTATACGGTCTACCATCAGCATGTTGTCCTTGGGGAGCTGCGCATTGCCGGGGCCAAACAGGTCGCCGTTACCGCAGGCGATTAGCTCTTCCTTGGTGTATGAGTTTTGCTGAGGTGCTGACATATAGCTATCCGATTGATAAGGCTGTAACCCCATTATTTTATGATGCAGGGTTAATGAGGGGTGCAATTGTAATCTATAGGCTGTTGATGTCCAGAGGGTGGCTGCGAAATGCTGGTAATATGTCGCCTTGGCCTTGAGAAAGCAGCGCCAAATAGGCTATGCTCGCCGCCAATTAATGGAATTTCCCGTTATGGGGCTCAATAAAAACCGGTGCCAAATATGATAAAAAAATGCTTATTTCCTGTTGCAGGCTACGGCACGCGCTTTTTACCCGCTACCAAGTCTATGCCTAAAGAAATGTTGCCGATTGTTAACAAGCCCCTAGTGCAATACGGGGTAGAAGAGGCGATAGCCGCGGGCATGGACCAAATGGCCTTTGTTACCGGCCGTGGCAAGCGAGCAATTACTGACCATTTTGATATTAGCTATGAGCTAGAGCACCAAATTGCCGGTAGCGCTAAAGAGTCCTATTTAACCGGCATACGCGAGGTGTTGGACAAGGCCCGCTTTACTATGACCCGCCAGCGCGAGATGAAAGGCTTGGGCCATGCCATTTTAACCGGCGAAACCCTCATTGGTAACGAGCCCTTTGGTGTGGTGCTGTCCGATGACCTGTGCTTAAACAACGGCGGCGATAGCGTGATGACGCAAATGGTTAAGCTGTATAAACAGTTTCGCTGCAGCATAGTGGCCATACAGGAAGTACCCGCCGATCAAACCGAAAAATACGGGGTGATTGCCGGTGAGTTGTTAAAGGATGGCCTCTACCGTGTCGATGACATGATAGAAAAGCCCAGCCCCGAAGAGGCACCCTCTAACCTAGCCATTATTGGTCGCTATATCCTAACCCCCGATATCTTCGACATCCTGCGTGATACCCCCCCCGGTAAAGGCGGCGAAATACAGCTAACCGACGCACTGTTACAGCAAGCCAAAAACGGCTGCGTCATGGCCTACAAATTTGAAGGCCAGCGTTTTGACTGCGGTAGCGTTGATGGCTTTATAGAAGCCACCAATTTTGTGTATGAAAATATCTATAAGAAACAACAAAAGTAAAAGCTACAAGTTACAAGTTACAAGTTACAAGTTACAAGTTACAAGTTACAAAATTATTAGTGCAGGTTTTTCGAAGTCAATCGCTTTCTTAAAGCTTGCCGCTTACCACTTAAAGCTGCCCGCAGGGCAAAGGTTTTCCAATGTCTCAGCCTCTTACTTGTTTTAAAGCCTACGATGTTCGTGGCCGTATTCCCGACCAACTTAATCCTGAAATAGCCTATCGTATAGGTCGTGCCTATGCTGAGGTCATTAAGCCTAAGCGTGTGGCGGTGGGTTACGATATACGCTTAACCAGCCAAGAATTAACAAATGCCTTAGCGCAGGGTTTGATGGACTCGGGGGTGGATGTTTATGACATAGGCCAGTGCGGCACCGAAGAAATTTATTTTGCTGCGTTTGCGGGCGAGGTGGATGGCCACAAGATGGATGGCGGCATAGTGGTTACCGCCAGCCACAACCCCAAAGACTATAACGGCATGAAGTTTGTACGCGAAGGCTCTAGGCCTATTAGTGGCGATACTGGCCTATTTGATATACAGCGCTTAGCCGAGCAGGGCAACTTTACCGACGCTGCGCAAAAAGGCCAGCGGCATACGCTGGATACCGCAGAGGCTTATATAGAACACTTGCTTAGCTATGTCGATGTGGCGCAATTAAAGCCCATGAAAATTGTGGTCAATGCCGGTAACGGCGGCGCCGGTGATGTGATTGATAGAATCGAATCCCATCTGCCGTTTGAATTTATCAAAGTGCATCACCAGGCTGACGGCAACTTCCCCAACGGCGTACCTAACCCCTTGCTCATTGAAAATCGCCAGCCGACCATAGATGCGGTAAAAGCACACAAGGCCGATATGGGTATAGCCTGGGATGGTGACTTTGATCGCTGTTTTTTCTTTGACGAACGCGGCGAGTTTTTAGAAGGTTACTATGTGGTGGGCTTATTGGCCGAAGCCTTTTTAGCTAAGTCGGGGCCAGCAAAAATCGTCCACGACCCGCGCCTAACCTGGAATACCATCGCCTTAGTCGAAGCCGCTGGCGGCACAGCCGTGCAAAGTAAAACCGGCCACGCCTTTATTAAAGAACGTATGCGCAAAGAAAATGCCGTCTACGGCGGCGAGATGAGTGCCCATCACTATTTTCGTGATTTTGCCTACTGTGATAGCGGCATGATCCCTTGGCTGTTAGTTGCACAATTAATTCAGCGAAAAGGCCTAACCTTGTCGCAACTAGTGGCAGAGCGCGTAGCGGCCTACCCTTGCAGCGGTGAAATTAATCGTGAAGTTAAAGATGCCGCCGCCGTGTTGAAAAACGTCGAAGCCGCCTACTGCGCCGATGCGCTAGATGTTGACCGCACCGATGGCTTAAGTGTTAGTTTTGCCGATTGGCGTTTTAGCTTGCGCATGTCTAACACCGAGCCGGTAATACGTTTGAATGTGGAGTCGCGCGGTGATGTTGCGTTGATGCAGCATAAAACAGACGAGCTTTTATCTTTCATTGAGTAAGTTAAACAGTAAATAACGGCAACCATAAAAAACCCGGCATTAATCACTAATGCCGGGTTTTTTATGGTTTGCGATTATTTAACTTGGGGCTGCTATCGGCCTACGCCGTAATAAACAAAACCGGCCTCGCGCATTTTTTCAGGCTCGTACACATTACGTAAATCGACAAAAATATTGCCGCGCATTAAGGCTTTAATTTTAGCCATGGGCAAGCCCCTGTACTCATTCCATTCTGTCATTAGCACCACAATATCCGCATCAGTGACTGCCTCATAAGCCGTTTGGGTATACACAACGGAATCTGGCAGTAGGCTTTTCGCTTCTTCCATTCCCTGAGGGTCATGGGCGCGAATGTGGGCGCCTTTGTCACAGAGCGGGGGCAGAATCGAAAGAGCGGGGGCGTCCCGCATGTCATCGGTTTCTGGCTTGAACGTTAAGCCTAACACCGCGATGGTTTTGCCTGCTTCGCTGCCGCCTAGGGCGTGGCGTATCTTTTTAACCATCTTGGCTTTTTGTGCGGCATTAACTTCAACTACCGCTTCGACAATGCGGCTTGATACGCCGTGTTCTTGCGCAATTCTTACCAGTGCTAGGGTATCTTTTGGAAAACATGAACCGCCGTAGCCTGGCCCCGCGTGAAGAAACTTCTTACCAATACGGACGTCTAGGCCCATGCCTTTTGCTATAGCTTGAACGTCGGCACCAACAGCTTCGCATAATTGTGACATTTCATTGATAAAGCTAATTTTGGTAGCGAGAAAAGCATTGGCTGCGTATTTGATAAGTTCGGCGCTTTCTAAATTGGTGACCTGTATGGGGGCTTCAATAAGGTTAAGCGGGCGGTAGAGTTCGCGCAGCAGCTTTTCGGCGCGCTCACTTTCTACCCCTAGTACCACGCGGTCGGGGCGCATAAAGTCACTAATCGCGGCGCCTTCACGTAAAAATTCAGGGTTTGAGGCGACATCGAAGTCAGCGTCGGGGTTAGTTTCTTTAATAATGCGTTCAACCTGTCTAGCGGTACCAACAGGAACAGTAGATTTATTAACGATAACGGTATAGCCAGAGAGGTTGGCGGCAATATCTTTGGCTGCAGCATACACATAAGCTAAATCTGCATGGCCGTCACCGCGACGGCTAGGGGTGCCAACGGCAATAAAAATTAAGTCAGCTTGTTTTACCGAGCTGGCTAAGTCAACGGTAAAAGAGAGGCGGCCCGATTGCGCGTTTCTGCTGACTAGGTCTTCTAGTCCCGGTTCATAAATCGGAATGCGGCCATCATTGAGGCGATCAATTTTGGCTTGGTCTAAATCTACACAGATGACGTTTGCGCCAAACTCTGCAAAACAAGAGCCCGAAACTAGGCCGACATAGCCGGCGCCGATCATTACAACGTTCATGCTTTTCCTTAGGCCACTCAACCATGTTGGGCTGCGGCTATGGGTAGTAGTTTTTATACCACGCAATAAAGTTGGCGACACCTGTTTTTATATCGGTGCTGGGCTGATAACCCACCTCATCAATCAATTCAGATACGTCGGCGTAGGTGTCAGGCACATCGCCTTGCTGCATGGGCAATAAGTTCTTCTGCGCTTTTATTCCTAACTCTTGTTCTATTAGCTCTATAAAGCGCATTAATTCCACCGGCTTATTACAGCCTATGTTGTATATGCGGTAAGGCGCAGTAGAGCTGGAGGGGTCGGGGGCGTCGCTATTCCACAGAGGGTTAGGCTGGGCAATTTTATCGCAGCTACGTATGACCCCTTCGACGATGTCGTCTATGTAGGTGAAGTCGCGTCTATGATTGCCGTAGTTAAAAACATCGATAGGTTCGCCGGCAGAAATTTTGCGGGCAAAAATCATGGGTGCCATATCGGGCCTACCCCATGGCCCGTAAACAGTAAAAAAGCGTAGGCCGGTGGTGGGTATATTGTATAAATGGCTGTAGCTATGCGCCATGAGCTCGTTAGATTTTTTGGTGGCTGCATAAAGACTCACCGGGTGGTTAGCGCTGTGGTGGGTGGAAAAGGGCTGTGCTGTATTAGCGCCGTATACCGAGCTGCTAGATGCGTAGACTAAATGTTCCGTTTGATGGTGGCGGCAGCACTCTAAAATATTGAGAAAACCGCTGAGGTTAGATACCACATAAGCTTGTGGATTAGTAATTGAGTGACGCACCCCAGCTTGTGCCGCCAAGTGTATGGCTCGCTGCGGTGCATGGCGTTTAAAAACGGCATCAAGCTTAGAGTAGTCGGAAAGGCAAAACTCATAGTGATGATAGTCTGGGTAATCTTCTAGGCGTTTTAAACGGTCACGCTTTAACTGGGTATCGTAATAGTCATTAACATTATCAATGCCTATTACGGTGTCGCCCCTGTTTAATAATTGGATGGTGGTTTCGCAGCCTATAAAACCAGCGCTACCGGTAACCAAAATAATCATAAGTAATCCGCTATAGCCGCCCGTCAACAATCTCTGTAGGTAGCGCGTATTTCAAATCATAAATCACGCAGTTATCTTTGCAGAGTGCTTTCGTTTTCTCTGCGGGCCATTCTTTAAACTCGTTATGTGCGACGGCTAAAATAATAGCGTCATAGTGATTGTCTTTTAATTCTTGCGACAAACTGATGTTGTAGTGTTCCATAGAGTCGCTGTTGCTAACCCACGGGTCATACACGTCAACTTTTGCGTTACAGAGTGATAGCTCGTGGTAAATATCGGTGACGCGGGTGTTGCGTAGGTCGGGGCAGTTTTCTTTAAAGGCGAGCCCTAGAATAAGAATGTTAGCGTCGACTATATGTATGCGTTTTTGTGTCATCAGGCGCATCACTTCATTGGCAACGCGTTTGCCCATGCTGTCATTCAAGCGTCTGCTCGCTGAAATTATCGCCGGGTGATAGCCATTTTTTTCAGCTTTGTGTACTAAATAGTATGGGTCTACGCCTATGCAGTGGCCGCCTACTAGCCCAGGCCTAAAAGGTAAAAAATTCCATTTAGTGCCGGCGGCTTTAAGTACATCTTCGGTGTCTATGCCCATATCTTTAAAGATAATGGATAGCTCGTTCACCAAGCCAATGTTGACGTCGCGCTGGGTGTTTTCAATAACTTTTGACGCTTCAGCTACTTTGATGCTACTGGCCAAGTGCGTACCTGCATGAACAATGCGCTGATACAGCTTATCGACATAGTGTGCCGTCTCTGGCGTGGAGCCCGAAGTGACTTTGATAATATTGGTGATGCGTCGCTCTTTGTCGCCGGGGTTGATGCGCTCAGGGCTGTAGCCAGCAAAAAAATCTTGGTTAAAGGTTAAACCAGAAAATTCTTCAATAATGGGTACGCAGATTTCTTCTGTGCAGCCTGGAAATACCGTGGATTCATAAATAACGATATTGTTTTTTGAAATCACCGAGCCTAATAGCTCTGAGGCTTTTTTCAGTGGGGTTAGGTCGGGCTGTTTGCTGTCATCTATGGGGGTGGGTACGGTGACTATATAAATGTCACAGCCTTTTAAGTCCTCAACATTATTGCTTAATTGTAGGTGCTGGGCTGCCATTAATTCTTCTTTAGTGCTTTCTAGCGTGTTGTCGTGGCCAGCTTTTAAATCATTAATGCGTTTGTTATTAATATCAAAACCAGTACAGGGTAATATCTTGCCAAATTCAATCGCTAAGGGCAGGCCTACATAGCCTAAACCAATAACTGCAATACGAGGTTGTGCTGGAAAGTCCATAAAAAGTCCTTTAAATAGTCTTTGTTTTTAATTCGCTGATTGCAGCTAGTGTGGCGGGGTTGTGTAGCCCGGCACCGTCGCTTTGCAGGGCAGTGTAAATCGTGGCAGAGGCGGTTTTGCCTAGCTCAACACCCCATTGGTCAAAGGCATTGATGTTCCAAATAATACTGGCGGCGTAAGTTTTATGTTCGTATAGCGCGACTAGTGCCCCCAGTGCCTGTGGGGTAAGTTGCTCTACGCTGATAATACTGGAGGGGCGGTTGGCGGGCATAACTTTATGCTGGGCCAGTAAGTGGGCGTCGTCAGGGCTGTAACCAGCGGCAATGAGCTGCTTGATAATGACTTCGCTGCCCTGCCCGTCCATTAAGGTTTGGGCCTGAGCTAGGCAATTAGCCACCATGTGTTGGTGTTGTGTTTGGTTGGCGCTGTGGCTGTTTAACGGCACAATAAAGTCTACTGGGATCAGCTGGGTGCCCTGGTGTAACAGTTGGTGAAAGGAGTGCTGGCCGATAGTGCCGGCGCTGCCCCAAAGTACCGGTGCGCTGGCATAGTTAAGCGGGTGGCCCTGCCTATCGACGCTTTTGCCATTGCTCTCCATGGTAAGTTGCTGCAAATGGTTAGGTAGTAGCCTTAGCGTGTGGTCGTAGGGTAATACGGCAACATTACTGCAGCCCCAAAAGTTGACGTACCATATTTCTAACAGCGCTAAAATAACGGGCAGGTTGTTGCGCAGCGGGCTGTTAAAAAAGTGCTGGTCCATCTCCTGGGCGCCGGCCAATAGAGCTTCAAAGGTGCTAAAGCTAGTGGCGAGCGCTATCGGTAGGCCCGCCGCAGACCACAGAGAAAAGCGCCCACCTACCCAGTCCCACATGGGCAGAATGTTGGCGGCATCGATGCCGAATTCTTCGCATTGGTCGGTGCGGGCCGAAATAGCAATAAAATGTTTACTAATATCGGGTTGCTGCGATTGCTCAACTAGCCAGTGTTTGGCGGCCTGGGCATTGGTTAAAGTTTCCAGGGTGCTCCACGATTTAGAAATCACAATAAAAAGCGTGGTGGCGGGGTTGAGCGTGGCTAGGGTATGTTCAAGGTCGCAGGGGTCTATATTGGTGACAAAGTGCACCTTGAGTGTGCTGTTGTGATAGGGGGTTAGCGCCTCGGCAGCCATGCGCGGCCCTAGGTCAGAGCCGCCTATCCCTATGCTGACGATATCGGTGATAGCTTGGCCGTTATAGCCCGTCCACTGTTGTGAGTGCAGTTGTTCGCAAATGCGCTGCATTTTAGCGCGGCAGTCCGCGGCTAGGCGTTGTTCGGTTGTTTGGCTGGCTGAGCTACGCAGCTGGTTGTGCAGCGCCGGGCGGTGTTCGGTGAAATTAACGGCTAAGCCTTGCTCTAGGCTATTGATGGCTGCGGGTAGCTCGCAGTCTTCTGCCAGTGCCAGTAAGTCGTCTAATATCGCCTCATTAATAAAATGCCGAGACAGGTTGGCCTGTATCTGGGGGGCGCTAAAGTTAAAGTGTTGGTAGTGCTTATTATCGTGATTGAAATAATCAGCTATGCTTAGCTGTTGTGCACGGGCAGCTTGGCCTATAAGTCGGCTCCAGGCCGAGGTATGGGTGGGGTTGGTGTAGGAGATGGGGTCAATTAATGCCGGCATAGGTTTGCTTACTGATTATCGTTTTATTGTTAAGGTCTTTGCTATGATTGTTTGATATTATGCGGGCATAATATCACGGCTATCTGCGGGTGCTATCATAACGCACACATAACGTATAAAAGAATAACGTATACGCGACAACTTGGCTGTATAAGTTTAATCAGAATAATTCACATCAAGCATGGCTGTTTTCTGAGCATTTAACGTGAAATGTTTGCAATCATGCTTTAGGTAAAAACTGGGACGTCGTTATCCGTGGCACATATTCGAATATTTAATCATTACGTACAATCCCCTTTTATTTTTCTAGCGCTTACCGAGTTTGCGTTGCTGGCTGTGTGTGCTTATTTGGGGGTGACGCAGTGGGGCTGGGGTGAAGAAGAATTACGTCACGGTGAAGTCGGTATGCGCTACTCACTGGTTTATGCGTTGGTAATGCTGCTAGCTACCTTCTCGCTAGGCTCCTATGCAGCGGGTGTGCGCGAGAGCTTTGCCGGCATGGCGGTGCGCTGTGTGGTGAGCTACTGCCTGTTGGGCAGTGCCGCCATGGTGATCTTGTTTTATTTAGTACCAGGCCTCTATATCGGCAGGCGCGCCTTATTTGGCTCTGTGCTCTTGTCGCTGGTGATTATTCTGCTGGTAAGAAAGCTGTTCTATCTATTGGTTGATATCTCGCAGTTGCGCCGCCACGTCTTGGTGCTGGGCGCGGGCGTTAAAGCCGCCGCTATAGACAGGGTGCGAAATGAGCAGGCGATAGGCTTCGATATCGTTGGCTTTATCCCAGCAGCGCCAGAGCAAACAGTGTTACCCCAGGAAAAATTATTAGATGCCATTGGCGGCCTGCAGCACCTAGTCGACAAATATAAAGTCGATGAAATCGTGATTGCCGTTGATGAGCGTAGGCGCAGCTACGGAGGCTACTTCCCGTTGGAGGAGCTGCTGGAGTGCAAGCTAAAAGGCGTGCGCATCACCGAAGCGGTACAGTTTTACGAGCGTGAACTCAGCCAAATAGAGCTGTCAGAGCTGCATCCGGGCTGGATGGTGTTTGGCGATGGCTTTCATTACAGCTTGGCGCGCGACATTACCAAGCGGCTATTTGATATTAGTATCTGCTCGCTGCTACTGCTGTTGGTCTGGCCATTAATGCTATTTGCCGTGGTTGCGGTATTTTTGGAGTCAGGTTGGCCGGTGCTGTATACCCAAACGCGCACAGGCTTAAATGGCGTGCCGTTTAAAATCTACAAATTTCGCAGTATGACCCAAGATGCCGAAAAAGGTGGCAAGGCGGTGTGGGCTGCCGCCAATGATGCTCGTGTTACCCGGGTGGGGGCGTTTATGCGCAATACCCGTATTGATGAGCTGCCACAAATCTTCAATATTTTACGCGGTGAGATGAGCTTTATAGGCCCCAGGCCTGAGCGCCCAGAGTTTGTGGAGGAGTTAAAGCAATCGCTGCCCTATTATGATTTTCGTCACCGGGTTAAGCCGGGGTTAATGGGTTGGGCGCAATTAAACTACCCCTATGGCGCGTCTATAGACGATGCCGAAAAAAAGTTAGTTTACGATCTGTATTATGTAAAAAACCATAGCCTTTTGTTAGATATGTTGATTGTGGTGCAAACCGTAGAGGTTATTCTGTTGGGCAAAGGTGTTAGGTAATTGTGACGTTAAAGGGAGCGACTATGAATAATAAATATGTAAGGTATCTGTGGTTTGTGTTGGTGGTTTGCTTAACCGCCTGCGGTGGCCAGCAGTATGATGTTATGCCCGAAGAAGGCTTAGTAAAAGATTACTCGTCCGAACCTTATACCGTTGGTGTGGGTGATGTGATTAAAGTTGAAGTGTGGGGTAATGATAAGTTATCCCTGCAAGTGCCGGTGCGCCCCGACGGTAAAATTTCAATGTCACTAGTGGGTGATGTGTTAGCGGCGGGCAAAACAGCAGAGGGCTTATCGCAACACATTACCGAGCTGTTATTAAATTATATTAAAAATCCTCAGGTTACGGTTATTATCGCCAACCCTAGCAGCGCTGATTTTCAGCATAGAGTTAGGGTAACCGGTGCGGTGCGCTCGCCGCAGTCTATACCCTACCGCAAAGGGATGACGGTAATGGATATAGTCTTATTAGCCGGTGGCTTAAATGAGTTCGCCAAAGGCGATGATGCCAAGCTGTACCGTCGTGTTGATGGCAAAGTAAAAGTTTATTCCGTAAACCTTGATGATATTTTACGTTCCGGCCGTTTAGAGACTAACTACCCGTTAGTGCCTTCCGATATCGTAACTATACCCGAACGCTCATTTTAATGACTGGTAAACAATAATGGAAACAGCTCTTTTAGCTGAGTTGGCGCAAGCTGTTTGGCGAGAAATAATACAGTGGCGAAAGTGGGTTATTGCAACCGTGCTGCTGGGTGCATTTGCGGTATTAGGTGCAGGTTTTTTTTGGGCAGAGCAATACGAAACCGATACCTTGCTCTATGCCGATGTCACCAACATTATTCAGCCCTTATTAAAAGGTAAGGCCGAGGTCACTAATATTGACCGCACCAGCGAAGTCAGTGAAATTATTTACACGCGTCGCATCTTAAAGCGCGTGGCCGATGATGTGGGTTTAATCGATCCTGACATGGAGCTCAATCGTCAGGAAGCGGTAATTTCTGGCCTGCGCGATCAAATAGGGGTAGAGAATGCCGGCAAAAACTTCTTGCGCATTGTTTATCGGCATCCATCACCAGAGCGCTCCTTTACGGTATTAAATGCCGTAGTTGATGCGTTTATTAAAGATACCTCTGACCGCCGCCGTAAAGAAAGCCGTGACGCCTATGAGTTTATTGCCCAGCAAGTAGAAGGCTATAAGCGCCAGTTAGTATTGGCCGAGCAACAGCTCAAGGAGTTTAAGTCTAAAAGTTTAGATGGCACCCAGGCCAGTGTTAACTCGCGGATAGGAACATTGCGTACGCAAATTGAAGAGTTGAAGCTGACGATTGATGAAAGTTCTGCAAGAAAATCATCCTTAGAGCAGCAGATAGAGAACGAAAGTGCTTACCTCACTACCCGTGATAAAGTTGATGAGCAGCGTGAGCGGCTTGCCATTCTTAGTGAGCGTTTAGACCTATTGCGTTTAAGCTACCAAGAAACATACCCCGATGTAGTGACCTTAAAAGAGCAAATCGCCGAGCAACAAAATATTATTAAATCGCTACAGGGTGATACCTATATAGGCACCAGTAGTAATAATAATTCTAAAGAAAACCCGCTATACGAAGAGTTGCGGGTAAGGCTGTCCGAAAGCGCTGTCGATGTTCGTAGCCAAAAGAAACGCCTAGAGGCGATGGGCAGAATGCTAGAAGAAGAGTACGCGCGGGCAGAGCGAGTGGCATCGCGCACTGCTGATCTCTCTGAGTTAGTTCGCGACTATGACGTCACTAAAAACATCTATGAAGATATGCTAGAGAGCAAAGAGAAAGCAAGGCTTTCGATGACCTTGGATATCGAAGGGCAGGGCGTAAGCTATAAAATTCAAGAGCCAGCGGTGTACCCTTTAAAACCATCAGGCTTACAGTTTTTGCATTTTGTTATTGCCGGGCCGTTAATCGGTTTGTTATTGCCTATAGGCTTAATCATTGCCTATGTCATGTTGGACCCGCGGGTGCGCTCTGCTATGCAGCTTAGAGAGGCGTTGCCAGAAGGCATAGAAATACTGGCAGTAGTGCCGCATGTAAACACCCCTTTTGTAAAACGTTTACTGCGTAAAGACATACTACTATTAGCGATGTTATTAGCGGCGGGGGCAGTGGTTTATGCCGGTATAGCCTATGCACGTATCTCAGGCTCTATATAAGGAAGCGCTAGCATGACGAGACTAGAAGCAAAAGCAGAAGCAAAAGTAGAAGACAAAAACGATATTCGCGACATGGCTGAGGTGCCGCAGAAGTCTTTAGAAGAGCTCACCGCGTTAAAATTAATTTATCCCGGCATGCAGCAGCGGGAGGTGCTTAATGCTTTTCGTGACTTACGGGCAAAATTGGTACAAAAGCATAAAGGCAATAATTTCGTCTTATTAGTAAGCTCGTTAAGCGCTGGTGGCGGCGGTAGCTTTGTAGCCATGAATGCGGCAGCTTCATTTGCACTGGATGAAGGTAAAACGGCTATTTATATAGATTGTAATCACGAGCACTCCTTTGCTGCAACCGTGCTGGGTGGTTTAGAAGGCTATGGTTTAGTGGACTACCTAGAAGATGAAACCCTAGACGCCAAAGATATAATTTACTCAGCAGGTATCCCTAGGGTAAGAGTTATTCCGCCAGGCATGGGCAGTGATACCTCAGTAGAGCGCATGGCCTCAAGCCGTATGCGCGAGCTTATTAGCTCTTTAAAGGGCCGTTATAATGATAGGTTTATTGTATTGGATGTGCCGCCAGTCAGTGAATCATCGTTGGCGCGTATATTGTCTAGCGAAGTGGATTTAGCGGTTTTAGTTGTGCCCTTTGGCAAAGTTAGTGTCAATCAGGTGTTGGCGGGTATTGATGCGGTGGGCGAAGAGCGCTTTGCTGGGTTAGTGTTTAATAATGAATAAGGTAAGTCGCTAGTGGGTAGTCTCTAGTCGCTAAAGACTAAAGACTAAAGACTAAAGACTGGCAATGATAATAAAAACAAACGTGTATGCTGTGTTAAGAATAAGGGCGAAGGTCATGTTAAAAAAACCATCTAAAACTATAAAGTGTACAACTATAAAGAACAAAACTATCGATGTAGCTGTATTTAAAAAACTTAGCATGGCCTGTGCCATAGCGGCTGTGTTTAGCTCTACGGGCCATGCTTTAGAGTTAAGTGCTACGGTGGGTTTGGATGCCGAGCATAGCGACAATATGACCAAGCAGGCTGTTAATGAACAAAGCGACCTCAAAACTACCGTGTCAGCGTCGGTTAATGCCGAGCATAGCGGCGACAAAGTTCAGGTAGCAGCCAATTACAGTGCGGCTCGCTCTACTTATCAGCAAGATAGCTACGAGGATCAAACCCGGGTAACAGGCTCGGGTAAATTAGTCTATGAGCAAATTGAAAAGCAGCTAATTTGGACCTTAGAAAATAGCCGTAAAAACGTTATTAAAAATAAAACCCTTAATGATGTAGAAGATAACCGCGAAGATCGCTCCATATCCTCAGTAAGAGCCGATTTAATAATGCACCCCTCCGAGGTTGATAGCCTCAGCTTGTCGCCAAGTTACACCGCAATAAAGTATGAAGATACCGACGGCCAAGATTCAGAGCGCATAGGGGCAAGTTTAAGCTGGGATCATGCCCTTAGCAAAATCGATGGTTTTGGCGCACAAGTGACTTACGATGACGTGACGTTCGATAACGACCAATTTGATTACGAATACTATCTCTATACCTTAAGTTATCAGGCGCAGCTGTCAAAACTGAATTATTCCATTAAGGTTGGGGTGAACGAATCACAGCGAGAAAGCGCAGACTATAGCGGCCAATACATAAACGCCAATGCCAGCTATGAGCTAAGCAGTTCGGCAATCACCTTAAATATATTGCAAGAACTAACAGACACCTCGCGCGGTAGCAATAACGAGGGCTTAAGCGAAAACTCAGCAAGCTTTAACGAGGTTGATGTATTTGAGCGCGCCAGCGTTGAGTTGGGTTATCAAAATAGCAACTTATGCGGCACCTGCGACTTGAATGTGTCGTTAATGTACGAAGAAGAAACCTACGAGGTATTACCGCGTGATAATGAAGAGCTGCGAGCCAATGTAAACTTTGCTTACCGCTTAACACGGTTAATGTCCCTCAGCTTAGGTGTGCAGTGGCAGGATGTAAGCTTTAGCAGTACCGGCTTAGCGCAAAGCGATTACCAAAGTGTAAGCTATCGTACCGGCCTAAACTGGCAGTTAGCCGAAAAATTATCAGCAGGCGTCTATGTGGCCTATGAAGAACGCGAATTCGACCTGCAAGCTCGTGATTATGACGAGCTAAAAGGTGGCGCCAATGTGCGTTATAGCTTTGATTAATACTTGGCCTGCTAGACTTGTACATGTATCGCTAAGCTAGTGAGCGGTGTAGCCGATAACATGGAATGCCCTAATAATATGGAATATCAAAGGCGCTATGCAGTCAATTGTTGAGTCTGTTTCTCATTGGGCGGTAAGCAAGCCGCATTCAGTTGCCGTGCAGTCTGCACAGGCCGAATTAAGCTATGAGCAGCTGAATCATTTATCGGATAATGTAGCGCAAAATCTTAGGGCCAATAATATTGCACCTGGTGATGTTGTCGCGCTGTGTATGCCGCGCGTTATCGATGTGTGGCCCATTATTTTCGGTATTTTTAAAGCGGGTGCCGTGTATCTTCCCGTTGATCCGTCTTGGCCCCAGCAGCGTTTAGCATCCGTTTTACAGCAAGCATCTTGCCGCAAGGTGGTTGTGGCAGCGGTCACCGCCGACAAAATAACGGCAGGCGCTTTGTTAGCCGCTGATTTAATCAGCCAGCCGCCGCATTCTAAAAACAGCCCTGAAAGCTGCCATGAAAACAGCCCTGAAAACACGCATAAAAACAGCACTGGAAAAAAGGCAGAGCTAGCTGTTAATGAACTTGCGTATATTATTTTTACCTCAGGCTCTACTGGCCAGCCTAAAGGGGTAAAAATATCCCATCACTCGCTCTGGCATTTACTAACGACAATGCGCGATTGCTTGTCGCTAGATGCGTCGTTACGGCAGTTATGCATTACCTCTTTTGCTTTTGACCTTGTTATCCCCGATTTATTTTTACCCTTATTAGTGGGGGGGTGCTGTGTGCTAGATGAAGGCGCTACCACATCGTCACCGCAAAGCTTGGCTAACAAAATAACACAGCAAAAAATTAATTTACTGCAAGCAACGCCTAGCACCTTAAAAGCTATTAACGACACTGGCTGGCAAGGTTGCCCACAATTACAGTTGCTAGTGGGCGGCGATAAAGTGTCGCTAAGCTTGGCGGCAACGCTAAGCCAAAAAGTAAAAGCGCTTTGGCATTGTTACGGCCCAACAGAGGCAACCGTATGGGCGGCTATCAACCAATATGACGAACGCCAAGGGTTATCGTTTGCCTCACCCTTGCCCGGCTATGGCTTTTATGTGGTTGATGAGCATGGCGAATGTTTAACGCAGGCGGGTGCAAAAGGCGAGCTGTTAATCACCGGGCAAGGTTTAGCCCAAGGTTATGTAGGAGCCGATGATTTAACAGCAGAGAAGTTTATACAGCTCAGCGTGGCTGGCGCTGAACATCGCGCGTATAAAACCGGTGATATATTCCAGTACACTGAGAATATGTCACTAAGCTACGTGGGCAGGGCCGATAATCAAATTAAGTTGAGCGGCCACAGGGTAGAGCTAGGTGAAATAGAGGCCGTGGCTGAGAGTGTTATTGGGGTTGAGCGTTTTATTGCTGAGGTGGTTGAGGGGCAGCTAACGGGCTTTTACCTAGCGTCAAATAATCAGGCCACTATTGAAGAAAGTATTAAAGCAGCGCTCGTAGCTAAATTGCCGTGGTATATGCTGCCTACACAGTACATAGCGGTAACAACATTACCATTAACCCATAATCAAAAAGTTAATCGCCCTGCGCTACACAAGATGGCCGTGGCGCAACTCAAACAAAATACCAATGTAAATCCAAGCCCAACCCCAAATCCAGATACCAGGCCAGCTATAGCCATAGAGCGGGCTAGCTATTATTTACAGCAGGTAAGCTTGGCTTGGGGTGATATTTTTGATGAAAACATTAACGCCGAAGCCAATATATTTAGCCGGGGCATGGACTCCTTAAGCGTCGTCAGCCTATTAGTCGCCATAGAGCAGCGCTTGCATATTAATTTGCCCATGAGCTTTATCTACAGCCACACCAGCTTAGCGCAAATAGCCGAAGCGTTAGAGCATGATCAAGAGCTGGCTCACAAAAAACAAGGGGCGGGCTCTACGCTAACCGAGTCTGGGCCACAGCTAATCACCTTGCAGCAAGGCGAGGGTACGCCGTTAATTTGTATACACCCTGTTGGCGGTGGCGTATTTCATTACAATTTACTGGCAGGCTACTTGGGCAAGGGCATCCCTGTTTATGGTGTGCAAGCGCAAGGCTATGATGGTGGCGAGCCGCTATATGATGTGGTGCTAATGGCGCAGTGCTATGCCGCATTAATAAAGCAGTGTTTCAACGCCGGTGCTGTTCGCTTGTTGGGCGGCTCTATGGGCGGGGTTTTGGCGGTGGAAACGGCCAAACAACTTACAGCGCAAAATATCCAGGTAGAAACCGTTTATTTATTAGATGCTGTGGGTAATGTTGCCAACGGCCAAGGCGAATTACGTTCTGTAACGGCGCGCGCCATAGTGCGGGGGCTAAAACTGAGGCTAGCTGATAAGTGGATGCAGCTTAACGCCAAAGTAATTTTTATACGCGGTAAGCGCATATCAAACCTGTGGCGCTATCAATACCTTACCCTAACAAATCACCTCGCCCTCAATAAATATTTAGCCAGCGCGCATTACTGCAAAAAATACGCAGGTAATGTGGTGTTGTTTCGCCTGCCTTTGCAAAAAGAGGGCGGCTATGCCGATAAATATCTCGGCTGGGGTGAGGTAATAACGCCGCCGCCGCAGGTGCACTATGCCGAAGGTAGCCACCAGCGTTTTTTAGAGTCTGATGGCTTTGCTGCAAGCTTTAAAGAGCATTTTTAAGCGGAGTTATTGATTTAGCGCTTCATGTAACGACAAGCTATAGCTATCGATAAGGCGGTCGGCCAGCGTCAATAAAGGCTGGTCATTACTCTCAGAGCATTCACCATTACACAGTAAGCTTACAGTGATTAACGAAGCTCCGTCGTGATGTAACAAGCTTTGATGAATTTGACTAGGCTTAACCCATCGTGTGTTATTAATAATACGGTCGCCAATAAGGTAGGTATAAAGCACCAAAGCCTGTTGGTTGCTGCGCTGATCTTTTAGGGTGATAACTTGCACGGGCTTGTTGAGGGCAGTGAGCCTAGCGGAAGAGTTTGTTTTTACCCAGCTACTGCTATGCAGCTTATTATTTTCATGGATGAGCTCTTTACCCTGAACCTCGAATAAAAACCCTCTAATAGTAACCCTTAGTGCGGGCTGTTTCTCGGTGCTGAGCTGCGGGCTCTGTTGTTTGCTTGGCGGCTGGCCTGGTTGCTGGCTTAGCTGCTGATCTGATAACTGCCCGAGCGGTTGTTGAGCTAGCTGTTGATAATTTAAATGTATATCAGCGCCTTGAATCTCCGGCCCCCACGAGGGTGGGCTGCTAGGTATAAGCTTAAGTGTGGCTAGCTCTTTTTTAACGATAACGGCGGCTGTTTGCGGGTTAGTGTTATTGGCGTTGCTGTTATGCCATAGGTTAGCAAACAACATAATGGCAATGGCCATAGCGGGCCATGTTAACCAGTTAATATGGCTATGGCTTACGCCTACCTTATTGTGTACGGTTTCGTCGGCTTGGCCGGTTTCTAAATAGCGGCCAAAAAACATCAGTGGAATAGTAAAAATACCAAAAAGAATTAAACCAAGGCTTTCATGGTCCCGAATCATGGGGCTTTGCATGTCGGTTATTTGGCCTAGGGCAATAATCGTGGTTACCCTTACCCAGTTGCAAACTATGCCTGCTAATATACCAGCGGCCAACATACATAATTGGCGCTTAAGGCTATGCAAATACAAGTGGTTGTACACTAGCGAAATAAACACACACATCAGTAAATAATTAAGGCCGCTGCAGCCTGAGGCCACCACAAAATTACCGGCAGGAATGCTAATATAGTTGCCCTCTATAAAAACAGGCACCCCAAATAAGTTTAACAATGAAGAACTTACAATAGTGGTTAGGTACTGTAGCGCGGGGTTTAATACATCCCAAACAGGTATAACGGTATAGATTAATAAAAACGGAAATACCAAAAGCTTGCCTATCGCTTTACCGGCAAGCAAAAACACTAAGCTCAGTGCAATGGCCGGTAGCATAAGTTGCTCGCCCACCTGAATATTGCCAATATGTGCAGCTAGCCAAGCTAGGCTGCAAAGTGCTAATGGTAAGCTAGCAAGCGGGTAGGGGGTTACGGGCAGTAATTTAATGCTGCGCCACTGGCGCAGTGCTAAAAGAACAGCGGCAATAAGCAAATAATAACCGTGCGAGTACGACTCTTGGTTAGTGCTCCAGCGGTTATCAAGGGTGGCAGCAGAGGGGTAAAATAAATAGCCACATAAAAACAGGGCCAATCCGCTGGCAAGTAAGTAAATATTTTTAAGGCTAATCATTGGGCTTTATTATTAGTGGAGTGGGCCTTAACTTTAACAGACTATAGCCAATTAAGGGTATACTCGCATAAAAAGTATTTAAGGGATTTTTCAATGCAGGCAACGCAGCCGCCAGCGCAGCAAACAACGCAAAAACCCATACCGCAATCAGCGCCGCAAGCAATGCAGCATGCACTAACCGTCGATGTGGAAGACTACTTTCATGTGGGCGCATTTGTAAAAAATATCGACATTGATGATTGGGATAATTGGCCTTCGCGCGTTGAGGCATCCACACAGGTGTTGCTGGATTTATTTGCCGAGCACCAAACCAAGGCAACTTTTTTTGTGTTGGGTTGGGTGGCGCAGCGCTACCCCGAGCTAGTGCGTGCCATCCATGCGCAAGGGCACGAAATAGCTAGCCATGGCATGAGCCACCAATTAGTTTATGGCCAAAGCCCCGCTGTATTTAAAGAAGAAACGCTAGCCTCAAAAAAACTGCTTGAAGATATTATCGGCGAGCGCGTTAACGGCTACAGGGCGGCTAGTTATTCCATAACGCCAAACTCAATATGGGCGCTAGAAACCTTAATAGAGGCCGGCTTTACCTACGACTCCAGCATCTTCCCCGTTAAGCACGATCGCTATGGCATGCCCGGCGCGCCATTACAAATACACCAAGCAAGGGTGAATGGGGGTGCCGCAATAACAGAGTTTCCTCTTACTTCGGCCAGCGTGTTAGGCCAGCGTGTGCCCGCTGCTGGTGGTGGCTATTTTCGCTTATACCCGTATTGGCTAACCCAATTATTACTAAAAAAAGCAGCTAAAGAGCTCAATCAGCCCTTTGTGTTTTATTTGCACCCCTGGGAGATAGACGAAAACCAGCCTAGGGTTGAAGGCGCCTCCATGCTAAGCCGCTTTAGGCACTACAACAATCTCGATAAATGCCTACCTAGGATGAATACCTTACTCCAGCAGTTTTCGTTTACCACCATGGCTGAGGTTATCGAGCAATACGCCAGCCAAAACACATTGGAGGCCTGCGACTATGCCCAATTCAGAGGCTAGTTCAATGGATAGCTCGATGCCCAATCTGATGAATAAGGCAGAGTTAAGTAAGGCCTTTTTCCAGGCACCGCAGCAATGGTTAGCGCAGCACAGCCTCTCGGCACTCAGCGTAGACGTTAATCCCCACTTGTTAGCGCGTGAGCAAGCCTTACAAGAAAAAGGCAGCTACAAAGTCAAAACCGGCAAATTATCCCGTGAGATTGGCGCTTTAAAAAAAGCAGGCCAGCCAGCAGAAAGCCTTATTGCCGAAATGAAAGGCTATAAAAGCAGCCTAAAAGACGTAGAGGCAACCATAGCCGAGGCTGAAGCCGCAATCACCGCTTTACTTGCACCACAGTTACAGCCCAAGCCAAGCAATAACACGCCTAAGCCAGAGCAACAGCTTGCGCAACGTGATATCGATTACAGCGCCTTACAGGTAGAGCTATTAACCGCAGCGTTAAAACCGGCCTGCGAGCAATACCTGCAGCAATCGCCACGGGCTACGCTATATCATCAGCCCGGTTGGTGCGGCTTAATAGAGCAAAGCTTTAGCCATAAGCCCCACTATTACGTGGCGCATATGGGTGGTGAGGTTGTCGGCGTGCTGCCACTCATACACTTAAAAAGCCGCTTGTTTGGCGCGTTTGCGGTATCCATGCCCTATTTTAATTACGGCGGCCCCATAGGCGAAACCGAGCAAGTGTGTGAAGCCTTGGTAGCGGCGGCCAGTCAGCAGGCCGCTAACAGCAAGCTAAGCCATATTGAATATCGCTGCCTGCAGCCCCTAGCAAAGCACCCCGGCCATCAAGATAAAATATCCATGTGGTTGGGCTTGCCCAGCGCATCAGAGCAGCTATGGCAGGCGCTGGGCGCCAAAGTAAGGGCGCAAGTGAATAAAGCAAAGCCCCATGGTTTTACCGTGCATATAGGCGGTGCAGAGTTGCTAGATGATTTTTACCAAGTGTTCGCCATTAACATGCGCGACCTAGGCACGCCGGTATACGCTAAAAGCTTTTTTCAAAATATACTCGCTAGCCATATAGGCAAAGCCAATATTGTGTTGTTAAAAAATAGCCTAGGGCAGCCCGTGTCGGCCTCTTTTTTACTAGGCCATAAGCAGCAGTTAGAAGTGCCTTGGGCATCTACCCTTAAAAAAGAAAACCGCACCAACGCCAATATGTTGCTGTATTGGTCTATGCTGCAATTTGCTTGCGAGCAGGGCTATAAAGTATTTGATTTTGGCCGCTCATCGGTTGATGCCAGCACCTACAAGTTTAAAAAACAGTGGGGTGCAAAACCGGTGCAGTTGCACTGGCATTATTGGCTGGCTGAGGGCGGCGCGCTGCCGCAGCTAAACCCCAATAACCCCAAATATAAAATGGTGATTTGGGCGTGGCAAAGGTTGCCGGTATGGCTCACCAAAATACTAGGCCCACACATAGTTAAAAGTTTGCCCTAAGTAAATAAGGGTGAGGGCCTAAAACCAATTCGCCAGTCGCGCTTTAAATAGCGTGGCTGAATGGCTGCGGTCTTGGTGTATGCCTATGCGGGTTAGTGTGTGTAATGGGCAGTCGTGGGCCTTATTAATACCGCGCTGGGTAGTTACCGCCGCTTTATAGTGTTGTTGCACTAGCTCAATGGCTTTAGGGCATACATCGCCGTTGGGGTAACAGAATAAATTAACGGGCTGGCTTAGCTCGTCTTGTAAGCGCTGTTTGCTGTTAATAATTTCTTGGCTAAGTGCGTGCTCGTTAAGCTGGCTATTAAGCCGAAAGTGGTTACAGGTATGCGAGCCTATCTCCACCAAGTTATTTTGGCTCATGGTTTTTAATTGCGCCCAGCTCATTAAGCCAGGATTGATGGTGGTGTTGCTGCTGCCGGTGTTGGTATTTTTGCTATCAGTGTTGCTGCTAGCTTGTGATGAAGCTAGGTGCTCAGCAAGCCAGCGGTGAATTTGCTCGTCGCTATATTGCTTGAGTTGGTTAATGGTATAGGCGGCAGCTTCTCTGGGGTCGCTTAAGTCACTTAAATGGGGCTTTAGCCACTCAGGGGCTGACGAATAGGAATAGACAGGGCTAGAGCCAGAGCCAAGAGCGAGTGAGCCCTCAGCGCTATTGCCTTGTTGCGCGGCCAGCTGTTGGCGCAGCAGCTGGTTAATTTGGTTGGGCCAAAATTGTTGTTGGGTGCCTATCATGTCGCTAACGGCAAACAAGGTGATGGGCACTTGTTGCTGTTGAATAATAGGGTAGGCATATTCATAGTTGTCGGCCCAGCCATCATCAAAGGTAATGGCGCAGGCCTTGGCTGGCAAAGGTAGGCCTTTTTGCTGGCGATCCACCCATTCGCTCAGGTGTATGGGGGTGAAGTATTGTTTAATGAGTTGTAGGTGCTGGCTAAAGGTGTCGGGCTCTACAATCATGCCCGGCTCTTCGCTGGCATAACGTGGGTCTGTTTTGGGCAGTATACGGTGGTACATTAATATACGAAGGTTAGAATAGGGCCTTGCGTAGGCAAAGGTAATAGACGCTGAAGAAAGTGAGTCTAAAAGTTGGCGCATTATTTTTTTTGTTAGGTTCATTGAGTTCATGTCTTTAATAAAATAAAGATAAGTATACTAGAAAACTGGAATAAGTTGGTGGTCTAAATAGGGTGGAAATTTAGCTTGGAAAAGAAAAACATACTACATGTTATAGATACAGGAGGCGTTGGTGGCGCCGAGACAGTATTTAAAAACTTATGCATGAGCATCAATAGCGAAAATTATAACTCTATAGCCTTAGTTAAAGGACCTGGTTGGCTAAGGGATAGTTTAGTGGCAGGNGGGGNAAGNATCTATGAAAAAAACTGTAAAGGAAGTTTTAATTTAGTCTATTTAGTCTATTTGATATATGTAATAAAAAAAGAAAAAATTAACATTATACACTCTCACCTATTAGGATCTAATTTATACACTTGTCTGGCATCCGTTTTTACAGGCACTCCGGTCATATCAACATTTCATGGAAAAGTAGATTTTGATATGAGTGGGAGGCTGTCAAAATTAAAAATAAAATTGATATCATCTTTTTCAGAAAAGATAGTTTTTGTAAGTGATAGTCTAAAAAAATATGCTTTAGATTGTTTTGCCTTTGACAAGGCAAGAATAGAGGTCATATATAACGGTGTTGAGGTTCCAGTTACGGACAGGAAGGCAAAAGAAAAAGAAGCTAATCTTGAGGGGCGGGTTCGGCTTGGGGCGTTAGGTAATGTTAGGCAAGCCAAAAATTACGAAAATTTAATACGGGCATTAAAAATTCTTATTGATAAGGGGGTTGATGTAGAAGTTATAATTGCAGGCGATAGCGAAAACAAACTATGTGATAGCTTAAAGTTGCTTGCAGTTGAAAATAACATTGAGGAAAGAGTTAGTTTTATTGGGTATGTTGAGGATGTTGCCGATTTTTTAAAAGGTTTAGATGTGTTTGTGATTTCATCTTCGTCAGAAGGCTTACCTCTGTCTCTTATACAGGCAATGATGATGGGTCTTCCGGTTGTTGCTACTCGATGCGGCGTGGAAGAGTTTATAGATCATGGGGTTGAAGGGTTAATAGTTGATAATAACTCGCCATCAAGCTTGGCAGAAGGCGTAGAGACAATGCTTGATGATAAGGATGGAGCAGCAGCTTACGCGGATGTTGCGCAGCGTAAAGCACTGGAATTATACGGAGCTAAAAGCATGTACTTAAAATATGAAGAGTTATATGAGGTGGTATAATCGTAGGCATGGATAAGGTAAAGGTTTCTGGGGGTTCAGGTTACTTTAATGATTGTTTGTCGTTAAAGTTCGGGAAAATATATCAAGGCTTCAAAACTGAAACAAAATCGTTTTGGTTTCTTTGCGTATATTTTTTTCTAGAGTACACAAGAATACAGCAGATTTATGATTGGCTGGGCATCATACCGTGGGCGCAAATATTTTTGTTAGCAGCCTTTTTTTCAATAATTATTTCGTCATCAAAAATAAAAATTAAGTTTGGCGCATTTGGATTTTCTTTTGCGGTATTTTTTGTACATATAATGCTTTCATCAGTTTTTGGCCATGATGTTAATAGGTCGTTCCAGCAAGTTCCTGTGATTGTTAACTGGCTGTTAATGTATTTTTGCGTGGTCAATCTCGTTACAACCAAAGAAAGGTTTTTTATTTTACTGTCGGTTATTATGCTGGCTAGCTTTAAAATGTCACAGCATGCAGCAATATCATGGGCAGGCAGAGGATTTGCTTTTTCTCGCTGGGGTATAGCGGGTGCGCCAGGTTGGTTTGGGGATGCGGCCGACTTAGGTTTGCAAATGTGTATATTTTTAGCGTTTACATTCTTTTTTTATTTGCTGGTAAGGGGGCGGATTAGTTTGTTCCCTCGAATCATACTATACCTGATGATGCTGACAGCATTGGCAACTATATTGGCCGCAGGTAATAGGGGGACGTTGTTAGCGCTTTTTGCAATGGCACTAAGCTACTTGGTTATGCGTAAAAAACGGATTAGGAATTTGATTGGGTTGATAGTATTTTTTGCCATATTGCTATCGCTTGCACCGAAGGAGTTTTTGCAGCGATTTGACACTGCGGGAGAGGATAACACATCAACTGAAAGGCTTGAGCTTTGGGGTAATGGCATAAATATGGGGAAGAAGCATCCTGGCTTGGGTGTGGGGTATGAAAACTTCACTAGCTATAATGGAGATTATTTTGGTAAGGCAAAAGTGGCTCATAATACACCGATAACAGTTTTTGCTGAGCTTGGTTACATAGGGCTAATAATTTATATGTATCTCTTTTTAAAAGTTGTGTGGGTAAATTTTCGATTAATCGGCAGATCAAGAAAAAACAAAGATGATTTTACTCAGTCAATGGCAGCCGCAATGATCATAGGGATGTCGGCCTACATAGTATCTACGTTATTTATTACAGTGCCTTACTATCCTTATTTATATGTTCAAATGGCGTTAACGGCCGCTTTATTAAGAATAAGTGTGAATGACTAAAGTAAGACTAGGTTTACTGCTTAAAAATGTTAGCTAGAAAATACTCTTTGAGTTCGAATAGCCCCGGCCCGATATCATTAAGCCTAAGTGTTTCGTTGCGGTTACTTTGGAAGAAACAGAAAATAAAAGAGCAAGTGCTAGCTATTTTGCTTTTCAATGAGGCGTTTGATTTAAGTACTATGGCTAGGTTGTCAAGGTCCCCGAGCACCCAGCGCAATGTTGTGCCTGTTATTTGTATTGGGGCAGGATAGGTATTGTTTGTGTTAGTGGCATAAAGAAGGTAGGGAAACTCAACGCCGGAATCTATAGCGAGCTGTAAAGAGCCCCAGAACCGCGTATTGACTTCCATGATATAGGGTGTTCCATCTTTGGCGATTTTAAATTCAACCATGGCCACACCAGACCATTGTGCATGCTCTAGTAGTTTTTTAGATATATCGACCATATTAGGCGGAGGATTAATGCTGGTGCTGAGTACGCTTACTCCGCCCCAAGGTGGTTTTTCTCGAATTCTTTTATGGGCAAACCAGGCAATATCTTGCCCGCTGTTGTAGAGTGAAAAAATGCCTTGGCCTTCTCCTTCAATATACTCCTGTATCATAAAGGATTGTGTGCGTAGGTAATCTGTTGAGTCAAGAAGCTGAATTAATTGAGGTTTGTTGGCTACCATGTGTACGGCTGTGCTTACCCAGCGATTACCGGATTTATGTTTTGAGAACGAGGGCTTAATAACGCAGGGGAAGGTTATAGTGCTAAGGTTTGCATCAATATCGGCACTATTGTGAATGTAGATTGTATTAGGAATTGGTATATTTAAAGATTGTGCGGTTTTCATCAGTTCGGATTTGTTGCTTAGTGTAAATATTTTTTCTAGTGTTGGTATGGGGAGTATAGAGTTGTTTAGTAGGGGTGAATATGGAGCTAGTGTGTAACAGGTAACCTCTGTCATAGGGAAAATAATATCTATCTCAGTTGTGCTAGTGAGCTCTAATAACCATGATAAAAATTGTTCAGGGTGATTTTGTGGGTCAGGGTAGATGAAATGCTGGGTAGAAAATTTAGATTTAGAGGATAGGCAATGCTGATCCGTGCTAGCGGTAAACACAGTGACTCCGTGTTTGCCAAGGTTGCGAGTGGCTGCTAATGCACTACGCTGCTCGCCATCAAGTATAAGTGCGGTTTTGGTGCTCAACATGACTGCCTATTTAGAGTATTCATTGAAGTATAAAGTTATAATTACCATCGTGCTATAAGGAATTGAGATGTTGACAAAAAAACAAAGACTACGTTCGGTCTATGAAAGGATAATATATTTTCTGGGTGGTTACAGGTCTTATGGAAGGGTGTCTAAAAATTTAGATGTGTCAAGGTTGGTATTTGTTTGTTCAGGTAATATTTGCAGGAGCGTGTTAGCAGAATATTATGCAAATAAGATTGGAATGAATGCCGTGTCTTTTGGGGTTGATGCGCCTGATGGTGATCCTGCTAATAGGACTATGGAAGCGGTTGCAAAAAATAATAATTTATACCTAGATGGTCATTTGACAACTAGTATGGAAAGTTATACCTATCAGCCTGGTGATTTAATAGTTGGCGTTGATATTAAGCATTTAAATATGATAGCAAAATCTAAAGGCTTAAAAAAGGAATCAATGCTATTGATGGGGTTATTTTTGGACGCTAAAAAAGTCACGTTAATTGATCCTTATGGAAAAGACGTGATTTTTTTTGAAAATACTGCGGATAATATATATGAAGCAGTTGAGCGTATAGTTGATGTGGTTCGATAGTTAGACGGGTTCGGGTTAGATAATGAAAAATTACAAGTTTAATGTAAATAGTTTTGACATGCTTAGGTTGCTTGCGGCTTTACAGGTTGCGTTTCTGCATAGCTATGAGTTTTCGGGTAACTATAATGGCGATAACTATTTTTTATCGTTTTTAGAGTTGTTTCCTGGTGTGCCTATATTCTTTTTTGTGAGCGGTTATTTGATAAGTAAATCTTATGAAAGATCTGCAACATTATTTTCGTTCAGCTTAAATCGAATTTTACGCTTGTACCCAGCATTAATAGTGTGCGTAGTAATTAACTTAATTATGATAGCTGTTACTGGCTATTTTCAAAATACTAGTGTTAGTGCTAGCGAGATAGTGATGCTCGGCGTTGCGAAATCATCTTTTTTGCAGTTTTATAATCCCGATTTTATGAGGGCATTCGGTGACGGGGTGTTAAACGGTAGCTTATGGACAATATGCGTAGAGATTCAGTTTTATATGCTTGTTCCTTTACTTTATAAGTGTTTAATGCGTGGAGGTAGGTTCGAAAATATAAAACTGGTTATGGTTATTATAGTTTTTATTGTTGCAAACCGTTGTCTTTTTAGTTTTTCGGGTGAATACAGTCAGAATATAATTTGGAAATTATATCGAATAAGTTTTATGCCGTGGCTTTACATGTTTCTTGTGGGTGTGTTAGTGCAAAAAAACTTTGAGGTAATAGCTAGATATATTTTAAAGCTAAACTTATTATTTTTGTTAATAGTGTATGTGTGTATTGCATACCTTCTATCAAATCAAGGGATGTTGCTGGGTAATTCAATTTCTCCTTTACTCTTCTTTCCGTTAGTGGTCTTGATTTTTAAATTTTCTTATTCAAATGTTCAAATTACTAATCGGTTACTGAGGGGTAATGACATCTCATATGGTGTATATATATGGCATATGCCAATAATCAATCAGGCATTATATTTATATGGATATGATTTATCAGAAGGCGTGGTTGTCGGTTTGCTCGGTCTGACAATTTTTGCAGGCTTAGGGTCATGGTTGCTGATAGAGGCACCTTCATTAAGGCTAAAAAAGAATTCAATAAAAAGATAGAGAATGATCTAATTTGGGCGTTGTTAGGTGAAAAATAAGCATGATGGGCATTAAGTTAATAGTAGGCCTGAAGATGGAGTATTAAAATTAAGAATGCTTTGAGTAATTACGCTGTATCACTCTCCGTTTAAAAAAAGATAGAGATCGGGATGTTAGGTATAGCGAGCATATAGCAATATTATAAACACGGAACTTTAGCGTGAGTGAGTGAAATTTATAGTAAGAGAGGATTGTTGGGAGTATTACTATTGCCGCTATTATGCTTATTAATCTTGGTGTGGATAATAGTGATAGGGTAAAAACAAACAACAAGGTGAGTATGTATAATAACGAGGCAATAGCCACTTTTGATGATAGGAAGGATCGCAAAGTGCTGAAGTCGCCGGCACCATGCCAAATTTCACGCCGTATAAAGTCATGAAGAGTGGAAGGGTAGTCTAAATGAATAACTTTTAGATCTGGGTTAGAGGTTATAGGGATTTGTTGCTGTTTTGCTTTTTGGCAAAAATCATAGTCTTCGCCAGATGAGAGGTTGTCTGTAAATCCGTTAACCTTGTCATACGTCTCTTTTGTTGTAATCATGTGACCTGTCGCCACATAATTTTTCGGTTTCTGGCTAATTAGTGTGAACCAGTATTTGTTTAATCGATTATTGCTGTTAGGGGGGAGGCAATTTGAACCTGTGATGTATAGGGGGTTTTCATCGAGTAGAGCTAAAGTATTGGTTATGTTATGCGACCATTCATTTGTAAGCCTTATGTCGGCATCTAAAAAAATCAATATTTTGCTATTACTGTGTTGAACCAACTCATTTCTTAGCTTAGAAATTGTACCGCTATTTAATACAAAGTAATTTACCCTAAATGACTTTACTATGTCTACTGTGTTGTCCGTTGATCCGTGGTCGCCTATTACTATTTCATACGATATTGTCGCTGGCATTTGACTTTGTATACTTTCAATGCAGGCAGCAATGTTGCGCGCTTCATTAAGTGTTGGTATTAGAAATGAAACATCTGTTTTATTCATAGGGATATAATTTTAGAGTTAAAGTTGACTTGTGCTAAGCCCTGTTGGTGGGTTCGGTGCATTTTGTAGGTCCCAGTTAGGCTTTTCGTTCGTTATTTGGATTTCATCAACCCACAAATGTTGTGTCTTAGGGGCGAGGCCGTTCCAGTAAGTGAACAAATACAAAGAGTTAAAATAACTACCATCAAAAGCTAGAGTTTTTATTTCGCGTTCATGGGTGACGAGCGCATTATCAAGCCATACTTTTACCTCACTCCTTCCTCCCTCGCTTGCGGTTTTATGATCCGCATACAGATATGTTGTGATTTTATGCCATTGATTTTTTTTAAATTGATGGCGCTCTCCGAAAGTAAACCAGCCAGCTGAACTTGCATACTCCCGGATCATTCTAAATACATTGGGGGAGTCCTCATCAGCCATCTGTATATCTAGTGCGCCTGAGCCTGAGCCGTCGGATTTTTGACTCATAAAACGGATGGTTTTTAAACTTCCTTGGTCAGTGTCAATTGTAAAGCTATCGGGTATGTATATATACATTTGATACCATAGCTCTTGACTTGCGGTAACGGGAGAAGGGAAGTTTATAACGCCACCCCATCTTCCAAAGCCTTGATCTCCTTTAGATATGTTAAGTAGGGCGGATTGCCCTCCATTATATGATAGTGACGAATCATAAAATGATTGCTCTGCTGCGGTATCAAATCCGTCAAGTGAGGTGTTGGCTGCAGTGCCATGTGCTCCTTCATTAAAGTTTCTCTCTATACTCCATGAAAAAGCGTGTGGGGTAATACAAGAGAAAATAATAAAACAAATAACGTAGTGGCATATATAGTCTTTTTTCATGGCGCTGACTCCGATGTAAGGTATATTGTCATTATAGGTTAATTGCAGAATATTATGGGGATATACGTCACGTTTTATTTAACCATTAACGATATAGCATGCCTTAATGGCTTGGCATTACCTTATCTTTAGTCGTTATATAGGCGGCTGTAAAACACGATAAATATTATATAACTTAGTTTTCCTCTGGGCTCGATAAGAGGGCTCAGTCTGAATATTAATAAGTGTTGTTATGGTTAGGTTAAGATTGAATTACCTATAGATGAATATAAAGATTCAAGTTTAAGTGTGTAGATTAAAGGGTCAAATTTTAAGATAGATTGTTGCTTGGCATTGCTGGCTAGACGCGACCTAAGCTTGGTGTCCCCATATAATCTAATAATTGCACTAGCGAGCTCGTTACTGTTGTTAGGGTTGACAATAAGGCCGGTTACCTCGTGGTCGATTATTTCTGGCGGTGCTCCTATGTTAGAGCAGATGACGCATGTGCCATTTGCCATTGCTTCAGTTATAACTAGGCCGAACGGCTCGGGTTCAATAGAGCTATGCACAATTATATCTGAGGCGGCCATGTAAGCTTGAGGGTTGTCGATATGGCCAGTAAAAATAACATGTTTAGTAAGGTTGTTATCTTTAATGTAAGTTAACAGCTTCTCCTTATAGTTGTGGCCATAACCTTCTCCTTCATCACCAGCAAGTAATGCTACCAATTTAGAGCATTTAGTTTTAGCAAGAGCAAATGCTTGTAAGAATTCTAGCTGCCCTTTCCACGGTATAAGACGGCCAAAATGTGATATGAGAATAGCGTCACTATCTATTAAGTGTTCGGTTCTGATATCTCTAGTGACTATGTTTTGGTCAATTGATGGACCAGGGTTTAGCAAGGTTATAAGTTTGTGTTTAGAATAGTTGTGCTCAATTGCTTTATCCTTAACAAAAGCCGATATGCATAAATATTTTTTAATAATGGGTTGAAGTAGTTTGTGAAGCTTGCCGGGCTTATTAGGTATGCCATGGAAGTGCCATATTACGGGTGTTTTTAAAATATAGGCAGCTAATAGTGCCGGTTCAAAGTTGTGAATATGTATAATGTCAGGCTTTTCTTTATGCAGAGCTTTTAAGATTTTTAAAAATGGCACAACATTAGATAGCAATTGTAATAAAGAAAATAAGTAGATGGATATCTTAACAAGATATTTATTATACGGCTGGAGTTTAGACAGTAAATTCTCTCTAGCGGTATAGCTGAGGTTCATGGTGAATAATAATACAATATCGTTTTCTTTAAAGCGTTTAGATGCTTCTTGAATCGATAAGGCTGCAAAGAGCCGAGGCGTGACAATTTTTCTATTGATATTGGAAAATATTAACTGGGTAAGTGTTGTTGTCCCTCCTGGTGAAATAGCGGCATCGAAATAGCACACTTTTATTGGCGGTATGGTTGGCATTCTGTTCCTTTTAGATCTTAAGTGAGTTTATTATGCTGGTAATACTTTTTTTATAAGTGTTTAGGTTGAATTTTTGTAAAGCTAGTGCCCTTGCTGCTTTGCCATATTGTATTCTAAGGTCAGGGTTTGTTACCAATGTTAGCATGCTAGATATTAATGCCTTGCTGTCATTTCTTTCAAACTTCAGGCCAGTTACGCCATGCTCAACCGCCTCAGAAAGACCTGTGCAGTCCGTAACTATAGACGGCAGCTCACAGCCTGCGGCCTCAATGACGGATATGCCTAGGCCTTCTTCTGTAGATGCGAGTACATTAATATTAATAACCTGCTGCAGATATGGAAGCGTATCTTTTACGTAGCCAGTTATAGTTATCGAATTGTCGAGTTTCAGTGTTGAGCTGAGGGAGGTTAGTTGTTGATGCATTTCGCCTTGACCAATTATTAGCAGGTGCGTATCTGGAATTCTGCGATGGACCTCTGCAAAGCACTTTATTAGCATGTCGGGGCGTTTATGCGGTACAAGCGCTGCAACTTGGCCGATAACAATAGTTTTTTCGTTTATGCCGAGCTCATCTCTTAGCTTTTTGCTCTGTAGGGTGGTGGGGGCGTAGCGTGAATCCAGATCAACAGCGTTGTATATCACCTTTCCTTGCCTTCCGCATTTGTTGCGTACAACTGATTGGGTGTATTGGCTTGGAAATATTAATTTTGTTGCATATCTGACCAGCCAAAAATAAAAATATCGCTTGGCAGCAGGGTGATGGAAATGGCAGATAACTTTGGTATTGGTTAGTTTGCCCACAGGGACGGCTGTTTGGCAGGGAAGGCCGCTATTACAAAAAATAGCCATGGGCTTATAACGCTTAATATAGTGCAATAGGTATTTTAGGCCTGAATAATAGCCCTTTATAGGAAGTGATATCAGCGGTCCGTCAATCATTATTTCAGAATACGACATGCTAAGCACGGTTAGCATGTCACTTTTAGGTAGAAAGCCATCGATGATATCATTGTTTCTGAATAGCACTACCTTGTAGTTGGCTTCAAGCATGGCATTGATAGAGTGAAATAGGCAAATCTCTGAGCCGCGTACTTGATTTTCTCCATAGTGCATTACGCATATAGTTTGTTGGAGGCTATGATTCAATAGAGAGACCTTGCGTTTAACAGTTGTTATAATTGTGATCAGTAGGCTATCGAATGTCATGAGCGGTAGCTGTTCAGCGGCCCATGGTTATAATGTTACTCGTTATGCGTTTAAATGGGAGCTTAGTCAAGTTATTTTTGTCGTCCAAGGAGTGTTGGTTATATGGTTGCCCCAAACTTTTTATGTATAGGTGCTCAGAAAAGCGGAACGACCTGGCTCTATGAAAATCTTTCTAAGCATGATGACGTCTGGGTTACCCCGGTAAAGGAATTACATTATTTCAATAGAGTCTGCCTTAATAGTGAGTTGCTAGGATACTGGGACATGCCTCACCCTAGAGGTATGGAGCGCTATAAGGGGTTGTGCATTCCTCCTAGGCTAAAGCAATTAAGCTGGATAAGGCACTACTATGGCTATGGTCTTAGTAAAGATTGGTATTATAGATTGTTTGATGAACGATATACTGGCGGTAAAGTTTGTGGCGATATTACCCCTGATTATTCTACCCTTGAAGATAAGGGGGTTAAGTATGTAAAAGAAGTAGTTGGTGCGCAGACGCCAATTATTTTTATTGTCAGAGATCCTATAGAGCGATCTTGGTCGGCAGCAAAAATGATATTTAGGTATCGGGGTTTAGATATCAATGAAAAAAACTTTGATGAATTAGAAAGCTTGTTATTACACCCGGTTATTTCACTTTATAGCCAGTACTCAAGAGCAATAAAGCTCTGGCAAGGTCATTTTCCTAATTTCCACGTGCTCTCATACGATGAATTATGTGTGTCGCCATATTCTTTTTTAGAGAAAATTTCAAAAATTATTGGTATCAGCAATACCTGGGACAAGCCTACTGTTGAAAAGCAAGTGTGGGCTGATAGCAAAAAGTTACCAATTCCTTTGAGGTTTGAAGAAATGTTAAGTCGAGAGGCAGGCGCTGAAAGAGTTGATATAAAAGCTTTGGTAGACTGTGAGTTTATAAGCCGCTGGTAAGCAAAGTATATAAATCATATATATCCAATTCAAATAATAAGATAGGTGTAGACAGCTTGATTGCGACAATATTTAAAAAAAGTACCTTGTATGCAATTGGTACTGCGGCTCGTGCGGCTACATCAATAATTATGCTTCCTATTTATACCCGGTATCTAACACCCGATGTGTATGGTACCGCGGAGCTTTTGAATATAATTCTAGACCTTACGGTTTTACTTTTAGGTGCTCAAATAACAGGCGGTGTGTTTAAGTTTTATTCCGATGCGGGCTCTAAAAAAGAAAAAAACACAGTTGTTAGTACCGCTATTTGGTTAGGGTTACTGGTTAATGTTGTTGGCATTATTCTATTGTGGTTGTCTGCGCCGTTTTTGGCTTCAGCTCTAGGAAGCTCTGAGCTCACTTTAGCGTTGAGGTGGTTTTCGTTTACTCTTGCCTTTGCAACGATTACTGAGTTGGGGATGGGCTATTATAGAGTTAATGATATGGCCGGCAGCTTTTTAATGGTTAGCCTAGCTAAGCTAGCTATACAAATAGCAGCTAATGTTTATTTCATTGTTTTTTTAGAAATGGGATTATGGGGGATTATATATTCAGCTCTCCTTGCCGGCTCCGTTCAAGCAGCCTGGCTTGCTTATAACATTATTCCGAAAGTGGGTGTTTATTTTTCTATTAGTAAAGCCAAAGAGTTAGCTGTTTTTGGGTTGCCTTTAGTTTTCGGCTCAATTGCAATGTATTATATAACTTTTGCCGATAGATATTATTTACAGTATTTTCATGACGCCACGAGTGTCGGGCTCTATGCCCTTTCTTATAAATTTGGCTTTATGTTACTGGCGTTAGTTTGGGCGCCTTTTATGAGTTATTGGGGGGCGAAGCAGTTTGATCACGCCAAAGAAGATGACGGGGCAGCGTTGTTTGGTAGGGTCTTTGAGGTGGCGAATTATATTTTATGGTTGGCTGCAACAGGCATGTTGCTCTTTGCTTCTCCCATTATACGATTTATTGCTGATGCTAGTTATTTTCAGTCTATTGAATATATACCTTACATAGTTATGGCTTATGTGTTTTTAGGTTGGACGGAGTTTCATCGATTTGGGATATTTGAAAGTAAAAGAACTTATTTGTTAAATCGGATCAACTGGTTTTCCGTTTTGATTGTTAGTGTTGCGTATATAAGTCTTATTCCGAATTATGGCGGCGGCGGTGCTGCTTTGGCAACACTTCTGGTAATGGCGGTTCGATTTGTTGTTATCTATCACTATGCGCAAAAATATTACAGCTTTTACACTCCTTGGTTTAAGGTTCTGTCGCTGTACTTGTTAACTAGTGTTGTGTTTTATTTGTGCAGTAGTCTGTATGTAAATAATGTATATGATTTTATACTTTCAGCGATTGCTGTAATTGTGGCAGTGATCGCCTCTTTTATATGTAAAGCTAGCCCAATAACTATCCCAGAGCTTACGGCGTACTGGAAAATCTCTTTCAAAAATAAAATGCAGAAGATGTAGGGAAATGATTTATGTTTGGCATTTATCGAACTCTGTTGGCTCTTTGTGTTTTGTTGGGGCATTTATCCGCGGTGCCTTATGTTGCAAGTCAAGCCGTACATGGTTTTTTGTTTTAAGCGGCTATTTGATGACTTATATTATGGTCAATACTTACGGATATGATTCGAAAGGAATGGGTAAATTTGCTTTAAATCGTTTTTTGAGGCTTTATCCTGCATATATGTTTGTTCTATTTCTCAGTGTAACCACAATAATATTAATGGATGGGATGATTGAGATATATAAGCCAGCGATGTTTTTGCCTAGGTCGTTGCATGAAATCATTGAAAATATTTCAATGATTTACTTTAGTTTTTCCCCGATTACTGTTGAGCCAAGACTTTCACCTCCAACCTGGGCTTTAACTTTAGAGTTAATTTATTATTGTTTGATTTGTTTAGGTTTGTCCAAAACAAGAAAAATAACATTAATATGGGTGGCATTAAGTGTTTGTTACACGTTGTTTACGCTATATAAAGGTTATGGTAAAGAGTATCGGTATGCGATGATGTTGAGTGGTTCCTTGCCCTTTTCTTTAGGCGCGTTGCTATATCATTATAAAGAAGGGTTTTTGGGTTTGTTAAAACATTTGCCTAGTGTGTTATTAAATCCTTGGTTTGCCATGACGGTATTTGTTTTGAATACAGTGTCTCGAGTATACATTCCTGGAATGTGGTGGCTGGGTTTTTATACCAATCTGTTAGTGGCTGTATACATAGTTTTGATATTGTCAGAAAAAAATATCCCTGGCGTCTCTAGCCGCCTAGACTATAAGGTTGGTGAGTTAAGTTACCATATTTACTTGCTTCATTGGTTGGTTGCCGCTGTGATTGCTGGGAAGCTATTTGGTATTGAGGTGTTTGTGGTTAATCACTGGGTGACTGCTTTGACGCTGGTGGCTACTATATTTATATCTGTTTTTATCAGCAAGGTTGTTGACGCCCCTGTTAATTATCTTAGGAAGAAAGTTAGGGAGGGGTGATTTTTTTGACTCGCCTAGTGTATTAAGGCTGGGCCATAAATCTGTCGATTGTATCGGTAGGTATGTATGTTTTCAATTGTTTTACATGCTATTTATTTTTTATGGAATTATTTGACTCTGTGGTTGGTTGGTAGCGTTATTATTTTTTGAGAAAAATTCTCAGCATTTTTTGTTGAATGTAGTTTTGCTCGCTCTTTAATAGATGTGATATTAATTAATGCTGTTTGATACATGGTGCTATAGCCTAGCCCCAGTTTTTTTGATTTTACTATGAGCATTTCCCGGCTGCTTTTTGCATTCACTAAAATAGGATGGCGCAGTAGCTTTGTTGTTCTTTCCTTTAGTTTGTCCGCTAAATCTAGCACATTTTTTTCATTAGTTAATTGATTTTTTTTAGCTACTTGTGTCTGATAGGGTTGCTGATGCATGTGCTGATCGATATTACTGCTTAGCAGTGCGGTTCTTTGGCTATCTAGCTGCGTTATGGTGTGCAGTGGGTGGTAGTGTGTTTCACCTAATTTAATCAGTGGGCAGCGATTAACCCATAAGTAGAGTTGTGGTGTTAGTAGTGCGTTATAGAGTGCGATTTTTACTTTGAGCAGTTTTGGTTTTTGGGACTCTGAAATATGTCGCTCTAGGTTTAGGTTTTTTTCTAGATTGTTGTGCGCGTTGTTTAAAGGCTTACGGATTAAGGCTAGCCCACCACCTAATAGGCTTACGGGTTTACCTCTGCCAAACGATGTAATGGCAAAGTCACCTATAATATTTTTAGGTTCTGCCAATGCGGCATAACACTGCGCATTATCTTCAATGAGGTAGGTGTTATTGGGTAGCAGGGCTTTTATTGCTTTTAATCTATCACTAATCCCTAAAAAGTTAACGGCTACGACGGCAATGGTGTTGCCATTGATGGCGCTCTTTAGCTGCTCTAAATCGTAACCTGGGTCGTCAGCTTGTATATCGACTAGTACGGGCTGTACGTTTGCATAGACAGCGGCGGCAACTAAGTCGGGGCAGCCATAGGCGGGTAATATTACTTGCGGCTTAGCAATTTCGGGGCGTAGTTGTTTGGCTGCGATAATGGTTAGCGCTAATGCTGAGGTGCCGGAATCTACCCAGTAGGCGTCGAAGCCTTTATAAGTAGGAAGTGGCTGGGGCTTGCCTCGCCAAACTATTTTTTCACCTACGGGTGGTAAGTCGCCGTGGCGAATGCCACGGGCTATGCCGCTGCTCAGGCCGCGAATTAACGCGCCGAAGGTTGCCATACGCTCATCCGTTTGCCTGCTAAAAATTGGCAGCTAGCATCAAAAATAGCCATGTTTACCTGTACAAAAAAGTATATGAGTTTTGCTGCGGTATTATTTTTTATGTTGCTGGAATAGTGTGCGCATAAAGCCGTGCCGTAAAACAAGCATTGCAATACTAGGGTTAACGCGAAAAAACTATGCTGGCTGGCTAACATAAAGTTGACGAACAGCAGGCCGATTAAAAACCAAGGCTCTAGCCAGCGCATTAGCTTGTGGCTAAATACTTGAAAGGCAAACAGCCCGTGTTTGAATGGGTTGAGGGCTTGGGGGTTTCTACTTAAGGAGGTTAGGCCACGAATAATGGTGCGGGTTTTTCTTGCGTATTCTTTGCTTGGGTCGCTTAAGTCTTGGTAGTAACCTAGCACATCGGGGGCGGTAATAGCCCTCATGCCTTGGGTTGCGGTGTTTAGCGCGGTGTTAAAGTCGCTGGGGGAGTGTATGTCCCAGGTTTGGCATAGGTCTTTACGTGCCGCAAAAAACGAGCCGCTTAGGCCTACTAGGCCGCCTACTTTTGACTCTAGGCTGCGCAGCCACATTTCATAGCGTACATAGGCGCCTTCGCCAACTACGTCACCTGATTGGCTAATGAATCTATCTTCGCTGGATATTGAGCCTATGGTGGGGTCGCAGAAGTAGTTGCTTAGTTTTTCTATGGCGTCTTCGGGTATTTGGGTGGCTACATCTGAAAATATCAGTACGTCGCCCTGGGCTTGTTTAATGGCACAAAGTTGCGCGTGTTCTTTGCCTAGCCTTTCGGGTGCGCGCACCAGTTTTATACCTTGATCGCTATATTCTTTAACGATGTCGTCGGTGCCGTCATCGGAGCAGTCGGAGGCAATGATGATTTCTAGCTCTGGGCTTTTATTTTGCTCATGGCTGTTGTTTTTTAGTGCGAGGGTGTTGTTGATTTTATTGCGTATACGGCCTACTTCATTATAAGCGGTAATGATTAAGCTCAGTGTTGGTGCTTTGTTTAATAGTGCTGTGTTTGCTGGATCTGTGTTTGTTGATGATGTGTGATTATCAGGTTGTGGTGGGCTGGCTTTGCACCGTGCTAGGCATAGCAATATCACGGGGTAAATAAAATAGCTGTAGAGTGCGCAAAAGGTGAGTAGCCAAAATAATGTTACAAGCATGCTAGGAACCGTTATCCTTATCGTTAGCCTGGTGCTGGCTGTATGAGTTGTTTGATTTTATAATAATTTTTATAATTTTGCTGTTAAGTTTTGGTTTTGTTCATGTACGTGGATGCCGGATCAAGTCCGGCATGACGGGGTTTGTGTTGAGGCCGTAATAAAGCGGCCGGATCACGTTTGGTATGTGTCGAGTCGGTTATGTGTATGCTGGCTCATGTCTGGCATTACGGCGTTAGTTTCGATGCTGTTATATGGATGCCGGATCAAGTCCGGCATGACGGGTTTGGTGGCGGCTGTCAGCGGTGATTCATTGTTATTTAATCATAAGGTTAAGAGTGTAAATGGAAGTTTCTACGTTGTCTTCTACTAATGCCGCCATGCGTATTCTGCATGTTGCTTCTGGCGATTTATGGGCGGGTGCTGAGGTGCAGCTCTTTACGCTTGTTAGCGCGTTGGCGGCTATTGAGGGCAATGCGCTTTTTGTGGTGCTTTTGAATGAGGGTGAGTTAGCGCGGCGTTTGCGTGATATTGCCGTGCCGGTATTGGTTATTGATGAGTCGCACTATGGGCCGAAACAGATATTGGGTCGTTTAAAAGCGCATATGCTTAGCGTAAAGCCGCATGTGGTACACACGCATCGGTTAAAAGAAAATATTATAGGTGCACTGGCCAACACTTATTCGGCGAAGGCTTACTGCGTTAGAACCGTGCATGGTGCCCCAGAGTTTAGTTATAGCTTGATAAGGCAAACACCCAAATGGCTAATAAGTCGGCTGGATAAATGGGTGGGGCGGCACTTGCAGCATAAGGTTATTGCCGTGTCTCAGCCATTAAGTGGCCTGCTTCAAAATATATACCCTGCTAGCCATATAGCTGTGGTGCTGAATGGGGTTGATGTAGATACATTGTCGTCCATTAAGGCTGCAGAACTGGGCCGCGAGGGTGTGAAACATGTAGGTATTGTGGGGCGCTTAGTGCCGGTAAAGCGGGTTGACCTGTTTTTGCAGATGGCTAAAGCTTTGGTTGATCAGGCTAACGATAATTATTGCTTTCATATTATTGGTGATGGGCCTTTGCTGGATGATTTACAGCGGCAAGCGGCTAAGCTGGGTTTGAAAGATGTTACTTTTTATGGCCACCGAGAAGATGCCACTGCCTTGATAAAGGCTATGGATGTGTTGGTGATGTGCTCGGATCATGAAGGCTTGCCCATGACGGCTTTAGAAAGTGTGGCTATAGGCACGCCTATGGTTGCCCATGCGGTAGGGGGTTTAGTGCCATTGTTTGAAACGCTGGATGTGTGCGAGCTTGTGGCCCAGCATAATGCGGAGGGTTATGCGGGTGCGGTTGCGAGAGTGTTGGCGCGTATGGCCAGTGAGCCTATAGCGTTAAGGCTTCCCGGTGAATACACCGCGCAGGGTAATGCTATGGCGATGATGGCTGTTTATAGGGCGGGGGCTTTGGTGTAGGGGGGGCGCAGTAAAGCTGTAAGCGCTGAGGGTTCGAATTTTAGGCATAAAAAAAGCGAGCAATGCTCGCTTTTTTTATTGCAGAAGTAATTACTTCTGTTTGCGACGGCTTAAGCCTAAGCCCACTAAGCCAAGGCCTAGTAGCGCAATAGAGCCGGGCTCTGGAACATATACGTTTACACCAATAACCATATCGTCATGGTTGTCATCTGGGCCATGGCCTGAATCATCAAACAGTAATACGGCATCATAAAATACGCCGCCAAAGGTGTAATCAAGCATGATGGCGAAAGATTGAAATGAGTTATATGGCTGGTTAGCACCATTAGCTATGCCAGCAGTTACGCTGTTAGAGTAAAAGTTAAAGCCCATTAGTTGGTCGGTAGCGCCAGTGGTGCCAACATTCGAAGCAGTAAAGCTGTCACCAACACTGTTACCAATATTGTTTAAGCTGTTGCCGTAGGCGTTAAAGTCATTGTTGTAGGCAGCTTCTTTACCTAGGTAGGTAAACTTAACAGCTGAATACATGTCGTCAAACTTTAGGTTGCCGCCAATGTTGTAAGTGCCGGTAACTAGGTCATTGTTGGCAACAACGGCCATATCAGTGCCGCCGTCAACCATTAGGGCAGCGTTGGCGTTAAAAGATAGTGCTGCAACAAGTGCTACACCAAGTAATTTAATTGACTTCATTGTCTAATCCTTATGTTTTCTGTTTGGTGGCTCAGCGTGAACCATTGTCTTAAATTTGTTGTGATTAGTATAAAGCACGTATGGTGCCATGTTTTGTATCTTATTGTTTTATAGCGGTTTTCTATTATTTCCCCGTGTTATTAAAATGAGGGATGTAAATAATGCCGACAGGTTTAGGGGCGTATGAGGGGTAGCTTGGGCTTTACTTGGCAATAACTACTAGCTGTCGGTAGCGATGAGAGCCCTTGATCCTTTATCTACTAAGTAGTGGCTAGGGACGAGTAATCTATGAGGGTGAGGTTATAAAAGCGTTGTGCTTGAGTAACAGCCTTGAGGCTAGGGGGGCAGGGCAGGGTTTTGTTTTTGTTCTCGTTCTTGCTTAGAAGTAAGTGCTAACTAGAGGCGCATAAAAAAAGGCGAGCACTGCTCGCCTTTTAAGTTGGTTGTAACCCTTATTTTTTGCGGCGGCTCAAGCCTAAGCCTGCTAGGCCTAAGCCTAGTAATGCTAAAGAGCCGGGCTCAGGTACGAAAATACTGCCTCCGTCTATAGATAAGCGAACCACCATGTCATCGTGGTTATCATCAGGGCCTGCACCTGAGTCATCTAAGAATAGAAATACAGATGTGCCACCGAATGCTGTTGAACCATTGACGGTGGTATCCAGCATGTAATTATTATCAAAGCTTACGAAAAAGTTTCTATCGCCTGCGCCAATGGCGTCGTCAGGGTTGGCACCGTTTTTAACTTCATGTGCGTTGCTGTTAATAAAAAAGCTAAAATCTAATAGCCCTGCACTGACGCCAAGAAAGGTTGTAGAGCTTAAAGCATCTTCTGCGCCAAGGCCGGCAGCGGGGCTATCAACAAACGTGTTGCCGCCCGCGCCGGTATGAGTCGCCACATTAGAGCCGCCAAAACTAAAAGAGTTGGTGAACGCTGCTTCTGCACCGAAATACTCAACTTTTATGTTTGAGGTGCCAGTAAGCCAAAGGTTTGCACCATAAAGCCCTTCTACATTGCCGAGAGAAAATTTAGTTAGAAACTCGTTACTTGCACCCATGGGGATAGTGCCGATAGTAAGCGCTGATGCCGCAGAGGACGCAGCAACTGCGCCTGCGATAACAGCATATTTGAATAATTTGTTCTTCATTTTATTGCTCCCAAAATTGTTTTATAAACCAACAGGAAATGACTATTTACAGCTTAAGGGTTGTTGTTTTGCTTCCTTGCCAGTAATGCGGTAACGGCTTGTAGGCTGCTTACTAATTAGCAAATAGCGTGCCGCCAAAAATATTTCTAGATTTTACAATGGGTTGCTTCTGTTGCTGTTTGAGGCTGGGCGGGGGTTGTAAGTTATTTCGACGTGGCATTACCGTTATTTTTACCGATTCTTTTAAGGAGTATCTGTATTTATAACTAGGCTTTATATGGGTTTGAGATATTGATGCTTGCCGCTAGATTTTGACGAAGGCGTTTACATTATTAACGTGCTTAAGGTAGGGGGCAATAACTTATGGCTTGTAGCGCTACCCAGTATGCCGCGGGTTCGGCGTACTGGGTAGTTTATGGCGGGGGGCTAGCGAGGGTTAACGTGTTTGCTGGTAGTGCTCTTGTATCTCTTCGTTGTCGGGCGCTAGCTCGGCGGCTTTTTTGAGTGCAGCCTTACCTTTGGCCTTGTCCCCCATGTGCCACTCTATCCAGCCATAGGTATCTAGCACGGCGGGGCTTGATGGTGCGAGTTTAACGGCAATAGCGCCATGCGTTAAGGCTTTGGGGTTTTTGGTTTCGAAATATAACCACGCCAAGTTGTTTTGTGCTGCTATGTTGTTTGCTTGCACGGCAACCACTTGCTGATAATGGGATATGGCCAGTGGTTTGTTGTCGGCTTGCTGGGCATCACTGGCGGCAACAAAGTGCGGTGTTGGGTTTTGAGGCTGCAGTTTTAGCCATCTTGCTAACCAGACGCTACGTTCATCCGAGTTAGCGGGGCTTAAACCTGTCATGGCGGTAGCTATACGCGGGTCGGGATTGTTGTCCCAGGCGTTGTTTAGCAGAGTAATGGCGGCTTGGTTGTTGTTGTTTTTGGACAGTAAGTTGGCCTCAGCCAGTGTGATGGTGGTGTTATTGGGGAACTGCTGCTTGGCTAGCTCAATTAACTCTTCGGCTTCTTTGTTATTACCTTGCAGGGTCTCAAGGTTGATAAGTTCGGCGGTGAGTGTTTCATTGTTGGGTGTTAGCGCGATGGTTTGCATCAGCTGTTTGCGTGCTTGCGGCCATTGTTTTTGCGACACGGATAATTTGAATTGTTGGTACAGCACTTGGCTGGTAACTTTGCGTTGGTAGTCCGTTTGTTGCTGTAATTTACCGTTTTGCGGTAGTTCCTTGGCGGCTATGTCTAGCTGCTGGTTAGCTAAATAATATTCCGCCAAAACATATTGTGGTGTTTGTGTTTTGTCTTGGAATATTTTTTTGTATTGCTGAATTTTTTTAACGCCTTGTTCAGTTTGTTGTTGTTGCGCCATAGCCGTTAACAGGCCTCTATAACCTATTGGGTTGTTAGGGGCCGCTTCAATGAAGCGTTGAAAATAGCCGCTAGCTAGGTCGCTTTCTTTGCTGCTGAGGGCCAAGCCGCCTAATATGCTGAGGGCCTCTATGTTGTTGGGGGATGCTTTTAGGGCTTGAGTCAGTAGTTTGTTGGCCTGCTGCGGCTGTTCTAGTTTGATGCTGTGCCTGGCTGCAACAATAAGTGATTCGGCATCACGGTTTCTGCTGGCTAATAGTGCATCTATGGCTTGCTGGGCTTCAGCCTTACTGCCTTCTTTTAATAATGCATCACTATAAAGGCTGGTTAACTGAATGTTGTCGGGGTGCTCTTTTAGCATATGCTCTAGTTTGGCTAAGGCAATTTCTACTTTGTTGTTATTAAGGTAGTGGTTAATTAATGTGGCCTGTAGCTCGGCATTGCTGGGGTCTTGCGCAATAAGCTTTTCTAGTAGCACGACACCTTTGTTTTTGCGGGTGTTAGAGTCTAAGGCGGTGATGGCATAAATTTTTTGTAGTTCGATATTGTCGGGGTTACTTTTTAGTGCTTGCTCTAATATATCTAATGCTTCATTAATTTTTTGTAGCTGTAGTTTGGTGGCTACAATAGCTTGAATTAGCTGTGGGTTGGCTGATTCTGCATCTATATTATGGCCAAAAAATGCGTCTGCTTGCTCTGGGTTGCCTTGTTGTAAGTTAATTAAACCCAGGTAAATAGAGGTGGCTTCGTTGTTGGGGTAATTTTCGTTTATTTCGGCGAGTAACAGTGCCGCCTGCTCCAGCTCGTTCTCTTTTAGCAGTTTTAATGCCTGTTGAAATTGTTGGCTGGCTTGGGTTGACTCTGGGTTGGCTTCAGCCAGTAGTTTGGTGTATATCAGCGCTTCTGATGAGCGGCCCTGCTCGGTGAGCACTCTCGCCAGTTGGCTAAGCGTGGCTACACGTATGGGCAGCATAATGTCGGTTTCTGGCAGTTCAATAAGGGCATTGGTTAGCTGCTCTTCAGCTTTTGCTAGATCGTTTTTTTGGTAGGCGAGGTTAGCGGATAGGAATAGGGCCTCTGGGTTGCTGGGGCTATGGCTTAAGGTTTTGTTGTTGCTGTTAAGGGCTGCGGTAAAGTTGCCTTCTTTTAAATACAGCTGTGTCAGTGTATTTTCAGCGTCTGGATTATTGGGGTTTGCTAGTATGACCTTGTTAATAAGCTGGTGGGCAACGTCGCTTTGGTTTTGGCCTGCGGCAATTTTAGCTTCAAGAATGTCGACGGTAACCGGCCATTGGGTGCCTTTGTTTGCTTTGTACTTTGCTAGCGCCTCGCTGGCTGACGTGAACTTTGCTAAATGCGCGTAGGCTTGGGCCATTAATAGAAGGCTGTCGGTTGATAATGGGCCGGGGGCCGCCTCTAGGCTAGAGACTACACCTCTGTAGCTGGCGACTTCATTGAGCGTTTTCGCTAACTGTTCAAAGCCAAGGTTGTTGGCTGGGTCTTTTTTGATGATATTTCTAGCTTCAATGATGGCGGCGCGATACTGGCCTTGTTTTGCGTAGGCTTCACTTCTTTCTAGGTGTGAGGCCACTGTGGCGCTGGTGTCTTCACTGCCGCCGCAGCTCGCTATAGAAAGGCTAATAATAGTTGCCGCAACAATCCGTTTGATTGTTGGTAAATGATATATGTTCATTTTCCCTGCCTTGGATTTATTAATGATCATTGTTATATGTCGTATTTTTTTACCAAATCATACAGCGTGGGGCGGGTGACCCCTAATAGCTTGGCTGCCGCTGAATAGTTGCCATCGGTCATGGAGATAGCGAGTTTAATCGCATTTTTCTCGGCGCTGTAACGCACCTGCCGCAAGTTGATAGAGAAGTTTTCTTGGGTGGTAATGCCTAGGTCATCGGCGGAGACTTGTTTGCTCTCACACATAATAGTAGCGCGTTTAATTTTGTTTTCGAGCTCGCGTATATTGCCAGGCCAATTATAGGCTTCTATTGCTTGCGCGGCATCGGGGGTGAACCCGGTAATATTGCGATGCTGCTCATTGGCAACGCGGACCAGTATGTGCCTGGCTAGGAGTATTTTATCGCCGCTGCGATCGCGCAGTGGCGGCAGGTCTATAACCATTTCGCAGATGCGATAAAATAAGTCTTCGCGGAAGGTGCCTTCGGCTACCATTTCTTCTAGGTTTTTATTGGTGGCGCATATCACCCTAACGTCTACTGGTATTTCTTCGCGGCCGCCTACGCGTTCAATGACGCGCTCTTGTAAAAAGCGCAGTAACTTGGCTTGTAGGCTTAACGGCATGTCACCTATTTCGTCTAAAAATAAGGTGCCGCCATGGGCGGTTTCAACCTTGCCCAAGGTTTTTTTGGCCGCGCCGGTAAAAGAGCCTTTTTCATAGCCAAATAGTTCGCTCTCCATCAAGTTTTCGGGTACTGCGGCGCAGTTGATGGCGACAAAACGAAACTCTTTGCGTGGGCTGGCGTTGTGTATGGCGCGGGAGAAGACTTCTTTGCCGGTGCCACTTTCACCTAGGATGGTGCAGGTAACGGTGGTGGGGGCTATTTTCTCTATAGTTTTGCAGAGTTTTAGCATTTGCGTGTCGGCGGTAATAATGCCCGACAGCGGCGCGCTTTGTGACTCTTGCAGTTTGGCGTTTTCTTGCTCTAGGTCGAAGATGTTGTAGGCGCGGTGAACGATAAGGTCTAGGGTTTTGGTGTCTATCGGTTTTTGGTAAAAGTCGTAGGCGCCTAGGGCTACTGCCCGCACGGCGTTTTCATAGTCGTGGTTGCCGGTGACGACAATGATTTTGGTGCTGGGGGCGAGTTTGGTAATCTCTTGTACGCATTTAAAACCTTCTTCCACGCCCTCGTCGTCAGGGGGTAGGCCTAAGTCTTGTATAACAACCGCGGGTTCGTGCTGGCGCACGGCGGCGATGGCTTCTTGCCGGTCGCCGGCAATCACCACATGAAATTGGTCAAAGTGCCAGCGCAGTTGGCTTTGTATGCCGGTGTCGTCTTCGACTATTAATAAGGTTTTAGGTATGTCTTTGCTCATAGTGCTGGGTCAGCTTTTGGTGCTACTTAATTCATTATTGTTACGCTTTTACGGTGGGTATGCGTACCGTAAATCGCGTGCCGGATCCTTCGGTGCTTTCAACGGCTACCGTGCCACCTATGGACTCTATATAGGTTTTGGTTTGGTATACGCCTATGCCCATGCCTTTGCCTGATTTGGTGGTTGCAAAGGGTTTGAAAAAATAATTGTTAATAAAGTCTTGGCTCATCCCCGAGCCATTATCTTCGACAGTGATGATAGCAAAGTTTTCTTCTGAGACTAAGGTTACATCAATAAAGCCAGTATGGCTTGTGGCATCTTGGGCATTTTTGACGATATGCACCAGTGTCATTAGCAGGCTATCGGGGTCGGCGCTGACTTTTAGGCCGGCGCACTCTCGGTGTATAGAGGGCATGGGCTTTTGTGGCTGACATTTCTTAATCACGTCTACCAAAATGGCATCTAGGTCTACGGTGCGGTATTCGCTGGGTTCATCCTGCTGTAGTTTTCGCAGTAGGGTGTGCATGCGCGTGACGGAGTTATCGATGGTGTTGATGGCATCTTCAATGAAGGCGGGGTTGTCTTTGTGCTTGGCGGCGTTTTCTACCACTAATGCCTGTTGGGCTATGAGATTTTTGAGATCGTGCATCACAAAGGCTGAAAGTTTGTTAAAGGCGTCGAACTGCCTAGATTCTGCCAGTAACTCAGCTGCTTGGTGCCTGTCCAGATAGCTGGCGACTTGTCGCCCCACGGTTTTGAGCAGGTCTAGGTCTTCCCAGGTAATGCCGGTATCAATTTCGGGCTCGGTTAAAATGATAAAGCCTAATAGGTCCTTCTCCGTGAGCAGCGGCACTACCAGCCATAGGTCGGGGATGGCGGCTATCCACTCAGGTAGTAGGGCATTGAGCTCGCTAATCTTACCTTGGTCGGGGGAGCGCGGTGAAAAAACCCATTCGTGTTCTTTTAGGGCGTGACAGAACTCGCTGTCTACCGGCTCGGAAGGGGGTGGTGAGGGCAGTTCTAATTGATAGCTGGCGGCTAGCGTGAAGGTCTTGTCCTGTTGGCGCCATAACCCGCCCTTGGGGCTTTTGAATATGGAGGCCAAGGTTTGCACGGCGGTAAGCTGAAAGTCCTGGTTGTCGGATGGGCGTGATAGCGCGTTGATCAGCTTTAGCCATTCGACCCGGTAATCGTATTTGTGCCGAAAGAAATGTTTGTTAATCCATACATTGAGCCGGGAGCGCAAGGTTTGTGAAATAAATAAGGTGACCGTGCAGATGATGGCAAAGAAGATAATGAGCGTGCGAACAATGCTGCTCCATGTGCCACCGTAGAGTTGTAGGTAATAGCCGCCCGTGGCCATGATGGCGAGAAATGCACCGGAAACCGTCATGCTGGTGGTGTAAAAAGCCGCGGGCCTAGAGATGGCAATGCGGGTAGTGGTGCTGGGCGTGCTGAGTGTGAGCGCGCCTATAGTCATTAGCAGCGCCGAGCAGCCATTGATAGCGCCACGTGCCTGCCATAATTGCACGTCGATGACATTGAAGATGAGGCTATAGGCAAACAAAAAGATGTCGTAGGCAAAGATGCTACCTAGTACCAAGCTATAGAGTTTAATAATGCGCAGTGAGCTGCCGTTTTTGTATAGCTGCTCTACGGAGATGAGGCAGACTATGGAGAGCAGCAGGTTGACCCAAATAAAGATACTACTGTCGTTTAGCGTGCTGGCACTAAAGAGGTTGAGCAGTAATATGAAGGTGAGCGCTACGACCCATAAACTATGTATGGCGTAAAAAAACTTCTTAGGCAGCTCTTGGCCGGTGGCGAACTTAAGCGCTGCCAGTATGGCGGTGATCCAGGCGGCATACCGGCAAATTTCTATAATCAACATGTCGCCCAGAGAGAGGGCGCTGTGGTTGTAGTGGGTGGCGATTAATAATAGCCAGACGGTAGAGACTAGTGCGGCCGTGACAAAGGTAAAGTGAGTTGCTTTACGCTGCCATAGCCAGGTAAGTGTCAGGGTAAATAAGGCAAACAGTACGCCGCCGCCCATATAACTGAAATAGGTGATTTGATTGGCATCCATGAATCGCGAGAGTCTCTGTTATTACTATTATAAATATTTATTATTAATATAAATGGCTGCGGGCGCTAGGCCCGCAGCCATGTTAAACGATGCCGGACATGGCTGCTGTAGTTTCTATGAGGTGGGCTGCTGTGTGGGCTGGCCTAGCTGACGCAAGTTGTCGGAAATAGTGCTAAACGCCCTATCAAACAAGGGGGTGGCCTCTAAGCCTTTGGCATGTTTTTGTTGTAGGTCGTAGGCGAACTCTTTGCGGGTTTTCTCTAAAACATTAAAGCCAAAGCGGTTAACAAAAATATAGCTGTCGTTGGCCTCTATGCGCGCCGATAATTTGCAGCGTAGATGTTTTTGCTCATGGGTGACTTGATAGTCAAACCAGGTGTTGAGGGCAATAGACTCTGCTTGTTTAATAAACTCATAGGTCAGTGCTTGATGTTGCGCTTTTTGCCGCTCTAGGGCGGTCATTTCTTTCCAGTTTTTGCTGCCGCTACCGGGGGTGTGACCCAGCTCCTGTGCTTGCGCAGGGCTGATGGGGCGTATGCTAAGTTCGGCTTTGTTGATTTGCAATTGCTGAATGGTTTGGTGAATTTGTTGGCACAGCTGCAATCTCTCATTATCGTTGGTAATTATGTGCAGCAGGCCTTTTTCTATACGCGCCATTAGTGCCGGCTTGATTTTTTCAAGCCGGGCAACAGATTTGGCATCTTGCTGAGCCTGACAGGCCCATAGCAGGTCGTGTATTAATTGCGCGGCATCCAGCCATTCGGGGCTGTCTTTACCGTGTTTGATAAAGGTGGACACCATAAAGGCTTGCCAGTACTCGATAATAAACTGGCTTATTTCAATAGGCAGGGCAGCTTTTTTCAGTAAGTCTAAAATCGTTTTTTGGGTAAGCACCTTCGCTGAATGGGTGATTGCTTTGCCCTGTGCGGCCTGTTTGGAGCGTTTTTCAATTAAGGCCTGACGGTGCTCGTATTGTTTAACGGCTTCGTTTAGGTCTACTAGCTTGTGCGCGAATATGCTTTCGTCTTGGCCGTAGTTTTCAATAATGTCTTGGATGATTTGAGCGACCAACAGATAGAATTTATCTTTTTCGGGGTGCTCTGCCTCCCAGCCCAAGGCGGTGGCGGCTACGGTGTTAATTAATTTTCTTGCCGGGTGGCCGCCATTTTGAAAAAAGCTGCGATCTTTTAACGCTACTTTTAATACCGGAATTTGCAGGCGGCTAATGAGCGCTTGAAAAGCGGCGGGNAGGTTTTGATCATCAAGGATGAAGTCAAAAAACATGGCGACTAGGTTGATGGTGTCTTCGTCGGTTTGGTGAACCGATTGTGGGGCGCCGGGGTTGGACTTGGATAAAATCAAGTCTACAAACATATGTAAGCTGTTAGCGGCGTCTTCGACGCTAAGGGCTTGCCGAGTTTGTTCTATCTGAATGTTGGATAGTGCCGCTAGCAACTCGTTGTTGCTCATCTGAGGCCCAGGGTTGGCCGTGTACTGGCTGTAGTTGGGGGCTTGGATGGCGCCTAGCTGGCGTATGCCTGCCAGTAGGTTGCTGAGTTCGGCGAACTGGATGCCGGTGGTTGCTGCGGTGGCGCTAGGAGTTTCTGGGGCGCTGGTATCGCTGGCGGCGCTGTGGGTATCAGCTTGCTCGGGGTTGGAGGCTTTGGCGATAGTGTGGCTGATTTTGGGAATTACCCCTTCATTAATCAGCAGGTCGTTAGCGGTGGCGTAGACTTTGCCTAGCTGGCCTATAACTAACCTATCAAACTGTTTGTAAATAATGATTTTGGCTTTGATATGTATATCAAAGAGTTCGCAGACGTCGGCAAAGCTATTGCAGAGTTGTTGCGGGTCGAGTGGGTTGTTGTCGCTGTCTATGCTGCGATGGCCAATTAAGTAGTCTAGACGCACTTGCAAGTGGTACAGGGCTTCCTGGTTGTTGCCACGCGCTTTGCTAACCATGCTGTTAATGGCTACGTCGCGCTCGATATCATCGTCTTGTACTAGGCTGAGGCTGTCGGGGGTGGCGTCTCTGGTCAGTTCGGGCTTGGGGCTGCTTAGCTGATGTAATGCGTCAAAGTTGTCGTCTAGCTGGCGGCTGAAACTGCTTAGTGCGCCAGCTTTTTTGATGCGTAATTCACGCATGGATTCAAAGTAGAGGTTTTGCTCGGTATTGCTGGTGGCGCGACTGGAAAGGTCAAAAAATAAATCGTCGCAGCTGTTGAACAGATTTTCTAAGCAGTGCATTAATATGGATTTGGCACTGTCTTTTACCAGGCTAACAGGGGCTGGTGAGTGGGCTTTAGGGCTGTTGGAACCGGTAAGCCGAATGTGATCGTTTTTGTTTTTCATAAACATTTCAATTACTTAACTGCTGTGTTGAGCTGTTGGTTATTACGCGTGTACAACAGGGCCTGCAATAAACATGCCGCTTAAGGCGAGGGGTGAGTGCTAACAGTAAGCTCCTGTATTTTAAGTGTTTTTAGCCTATATGTGGGCTGGTGGCAAGTGTTGTTGTTATATATGTGTAAATTTATTCGACGAAATGTGTCCGCTGCTTAGTCAATTGCGGCTGATACCGGAGTTGATAGTGGGCTGTAAATCATGGCGGTGTCATAGGTTGAGATAGCAAAGTAATACTTGCCTGCAGGGAGCTCGGGAGTGGTGTAGGCGGTGGTGTTGCGGTTGCTGATATTGACCATCTCGCCCTCGTTAATGGGGGTGCCATCGAGGTAGTAATAAATTTCATAGCCACCTATGTCGGTGAGCGCTAAGGCGCTACCGTCGGCGCGGGTGCTGGGCGGTGTCCAAGTGAGCGTAATGGTGCCTGTGTTGGGGGAGGGTGTGGGCTCTGGCGTTGAGGGTGCAGATTGGTCGACTTCTTGGCTGGTGCTTGATGAGTTGCTGCTATTGGCCGGGCTGCTGTTAGCGGGCTCATCGCTGCCGCCACCACCGCCGCCACCGCAGGCAATCAAGAGAGTGGAAAGTAGGCTTAGGGTGAGTAGTTTACGCATGGTAACGGCCTTGGTGTGGTAAGCGTGGTGTTGCGCTTGTTGGTTAGCAGTGTTGGAAGTGTAGATAGTGGTAGGGGCTTTTGGCAACCACGGTGTGGGCTGCACTGCTAAAGTTGTGATGCTAGTCACCGTGCTGTTGGGCGCAATGCGCGCAAAAGGTTTTAACTCTGACGATTTACTGAGAGTTCGGCTAAGCGTAATAGCGTCTCTTTATATGGGGAGTCGGCAAAGCTGCTAATGGCGGCTGTGGCTAGCTGCTGATGTTTAATGGCTAGTTGCTTGGTGTAGTCTAGGGCTTTGGTCTGTTGTATGGCGCTGAAGATGGCGTCTATATCGGCATTGTTTTTTTCTTTAATGGCGCTGCTGACTAGTGCTTGCTGCGCCTTGCTGCCGTGCTTCATAACGTGGATTAAGGGCAGGGTGGGCTTGCCCTCGGCTAGGTCGTCGCCTACGTTTTTGCCCATGGTAGCGGGATCGCCCTCATAGTCTAAAGCATCATCGATAAGCTGGAAGGCGATGCCTAGGTTAAGGCCGTAGTCGTAAAGCTTGTCGATGCTGTTTTCGTCCAACCCTGCTAGTTCGCCACTGCCGGCGCAGGCGGCGGCAAAGAGTACTGCTGTTTTGCTTTTGATAACGTCAAAATAGTCGGCTTCTGAGGTGCTGGGGTCTCCTGCCTTAGTGAGCTGTAAAACCTCGCCTTCGGCGATGATGTTGGTGGTGTTGGCCATCAGCTCCATGACTTTTTGTTTGCCTAGGCTAACCAGCAATTGAAAGGCGCGGGTGTAGAGAAAGTCGCCTACCAGTACGCTGGGGGCATTGCCCCATTCGGCGTTAGCGGTGGGGCGGCCGCGACGCAAGGATGAGATGTCGACGACGTCGTCGTGCAGCAGGGTGGCGGTATGAATGAATTCTATAGAGGCTGCGAAGGCGATATGCTGATCGTTGATTTTGCCATTAAGGCCGCCGCACAGTAGGGCCAGCAGGGGGCGCAAACGTTTGCCGCCGGCATCGACTATATAGTGGCCTATGCTGCCAACTAGGGGGATGCGAGAGTGCAGGTGGTCAATAATAAGCTGATTGACGGCTTCAAATTCGGTGGCGACGATATCGCGAGCTTGCTGCATGTGCTTAATTCTATGTGGTTTATTTTGCTGTAGTGGAACGCGGCATGCTATGGGGGGTGGGGGGATCTGTCAAGGTGGCGGCGCAGTTGTGCTACGGCTTGGCGCTAGGTGAATAGCTAAAAGTAACGATAGCGGTTAAAATTGCGCCCTAGGTTTGCAAAGGACTTGTTCTTGATGGATAACTGCCGTAGAATCCGCCCTCCGAAAAACCGAACCGGCTTTATGTTCTTAATGAAGAGCAAATAGCTGAGGTTGCCTGGACTTGTCCCAGCATTTGCTGGCTGTAAGACCCTTTTTTGCAAGCAGGCTACACACTGGAGTTAAACATGTACGCAGTTATTGAGAGCGGCGGTAAGCAACATCGCGTCGTTGAGGGTGAGACCCTTAAGCTAGAAAAGATTGAAGTCGCTACTGGCGAAACTATCACTTTTGATAATGTTTTGATGGTCGGTGAAGGCGAGAGCGTTAAGATTGGCGCACCTTACGTTGCGGGTAGCAAGGTAACGGCTGAGATTATTGAGCAAGGTCGTCACAAGAAAGTAAAAATCATGAAGTTTCGTCGTCGTAAACACTCGATGAAGCAAGCCGGCCACCGTCAGTGGTACACCGAAGTTAAAATCACTGGTATCAGTGCTTAACAGATTTTAGGAGATAAGTAATGGCTCATAAGAAAGCAGGCGGTAGTACTAATAACGGTCGCGATTCCCAGAGTAAGCGTTTAGGTGTTAAACGTTACGGCGGCCAAGAAGTATTAGCGGGCAATATCATTGTTCGTCAACGCGGCACTAAGTTTCACGCCGGCGTTAATGTAGGTTTGGGTACCGACCATACCTTGTTTGCCAAGGCAAGCGGCGTGGTTAAGTTCGAAACTAAAGGTCCTAAAAACCGTAAGTTTGTTAGCATTGTAACTGCATAAGTTCACGGTGTTATTAAGAGAAAGCCTCGTCTACTATAGACGGGGCTTTTTTGTTTCTGGCTATTTTTAGCTATTGTATACCTAAGAGTTTATTAGCTTGCGTGGCAAGTGATTAACGGGAGAAAACTATGAAGTTTGTCGATGAAGCTGCTATCAAGGTCCAAGCGGGGCGTGGTGGTAACGGCTGCTTGAGTTTTCGCCGTGAAAAATATATTGCTAAGGGTGGCCCTGATGGGGGTGACGGCGGCGATGGCGGCAGTGTTTTTTTAGAGGCCGATTTTGCTGTTAATACCATGGTGGATTACCGTTATCAGCGTAACTATCAGGCTGATGGCGGCACATCGGGCTCGGGCCGCGACTGTACCGGCAAGGGCGGTGATGATTTGATATTGAGGGTGCCGGTAGGTACGACCATTATCGATGAGGATACTCATGAGGTGTTGGGCGACTTGCGTGAGCATGGTGAGCGGCTAAAAGTTGCTCAGGGTGGTTGGCATGGTTTGGGTAATACCCGTTTTAAATCCAGCACCAATCGCGCTCCTAGGCAAACATCGCCGGGCAGTGAGGGCGAGTGTAGAAACCTACGCCTAGAGCTAAAAGTGCTGGCCGATGTCGGTTTGTTGGGCTTGCCCAATGCCGGTAAATCGACCTTTATTCGTGCAGTATCCTCGGCTAAGCCGAAAGTGGCGGGCTATCCGTTCACTACCATGGTGCCCAACTTGGGTGTGGTTAAAGTGCAGGCGCACCGCAGTTTTGTGGTGGCAGATATACCTGGTCTTATTGAGGGTGCATCTGAAGGCGCTGGCTTGGGGGTGCGCTTTTTAAAGCATCTAACCCGTACCCGCCTGTTGTTGCATATTGTTGATGTGGCGCCATTTGATCAATCTTCGCCGGCAGATAATGCTAGGGCCATTGTTAAAGAGTTAGAGCGATTTAGCCCTACCCTGCATCAGCGTGAACGCTGGTTGGTGTTGAATAAAATTGATTTGCTGCCTAAAGATGAGCGCAAGCAGCGCTGCCAAGAGATAGTCGATGACCTGGGCTGGACGGGCCCGGTATTTGCCATTGCAGCTATCAACAAAGAGGGCGTGGAGCCTATTTGCGGCCAGATAATGACCTATATAGAAGAGCGCAATCTCTTAGAGCGAGAAGACGAGTCTATACTGCTCGAAGAGCAGGCTATACAAGAGCGTATGCAAAGCGAGTCCCGTGAGCGTATACAAGAGTTAGCTGAGGCTAGGCGTTTGGCACGTTTGGCGGCGGCCGATGACGATGATGATTTTGATGACGACGATTATGATGTTGAAGTGCAATACGAGCGCTAGCATGATCGTCGTGCGCAAGCACGGTTAACAATAAAATTAATGACGAAAGACATGAACGTGGATAAACCAAGCTTATCGAAAACCAAGCGCTGGGTGGTTAAAATCGGCAGCGCTTTATTAACTGCGGGTGGTAAAGGCCTAGATGTAGAGGCTATCGCTGGCTGGACTGCGCAAATGGCCTGGTTGCGCCAGCAGGGCATAGAGCTAGTGCTGGTGTCCTCAGGGGCTGTAGCTGAGGGCATGACTCGGTTGGGTTGGTCACAGCGCCCTAGCTCTTTACACGACCTGCAGGCCGCCGCTGCGGTGGGGCAGATGGGTTTGGTGCAAGCCTATGAAACCTGCTTTAAGCAATACGGCCTACATACCGCGCAAATATTGCTGGGGCATGATGATATCTCTGCTCGCGATCGCTATCTCAATGCCCGCGGTACTATCTCGCGCCTGTTAGAGTTGGGTGTGGTGCCGGTGGTGAATGAAAACGATACCGTGGTGACTGACGAGATACGCTTTGGCGACAACGATACCTTGGGTGCACTAGTGGCCAATTTGATCGATGCGGATTTGCTGGTGATCTTAACCGACCAGCAGGGCTTGTTTGCCAGTGACCCGCGCGCCAATCCCGATGCTGAGCTTATACGCCTTGCTCGCGCCAACGATGTTTCGTTAGATGCTATGGCTAGCGGAGGCTCTGGCGCCTTAGGTCGCGGTGGCATGCTGACTAAGGTGCGTGCGGCTAGGTTGGCGGCGAGATCCGGTGCTCATACCGTGATTGCGGGCGGCGCTTTAAAAAATGTGTTGGTGGGTTTGCTTAAGGATGAGGTGCAGGGCACCTTGCTGGTGGCCGAGCAGGCGCCTTTAGCGGCGCGTAAGCAGTGGTTGGCAGGGCAGTCGCAGGTTTGCGGTAGTCTGCAGCTGGATGATGGTGCGGTGGCTGTGCTGAAGCGCTCAGGCAAAAGTCTATTGCCTGTGGGTGTGACCGAGGTAAGTGGTACTTTTGAAAGAGGTGATTTTGTGGTTTGTACCGATGCCCGGGGCAGCATAGTGGCCAGAGGGATAGTTAATTACAGCATTGCTGACGCGCAAAAAATTATCGGCAAGGGTAGTGGTGCTATACAGGAGCTGCTGGGTTATCAGGGTGATGTGGAGCTAATCCATAGGGATAATATGGTCTTGGTGTAGCGATGTAGAATCGCCATGCATAAAAAAACCGGCCGAGGCCGGTTTTTTTATGCTGAAAGCAAAGTTAAGCAGCTAGAGCTTTAACTTTATCGTTCAGACGGCTTTTATGACGTGCAGCCTTATTCTTATGAATAATGCCTTTGTCAGCCATACGATCAATAACAGGAACCGCAGCTACATAAGCTGTTTGCGCTTCTTCGGCGTTGCCACCATCGATAGCTGCAAGCACTTTCTTGATAGATGTGCGTACCATGGAGCGCAGGCTGGCATTGTGTTGACGACGCTTTTCGGCCTGACGAGCGCGTTTTTTTGCTTGTGGAGAATTTGCCACCTTGTAACTCCTTGAAAAAATAGGGGGTCAAAAATAAGAGGCGAGATTATTCCTTGTTGCCGGTTGGATGTCAAGCCGCGAGGGTAGCTAATTGTAGGGCTGTGCAGCGAAGGTGCTGTGGGGGCTGATAAGAGGGGAAATTAAGCCGGGATAATTGATAACTTAGAATTATTGGTTATTATAAGTACAGCTATACATAACTATATAGTTGCTTGGAGGGGCGTTACATGAGGTTCGCTCGCTCAACGTTGCGGCTAATTAAAAAGAAGGGTTTGTTATGCTGCAAAAACTCATGATTATTTTATTGGCTTCTTTATTAGCGACGCCCGCTTGGGCGGCGTGTAGAGAGGCACAAATACCCTACCTGCCTAACCCTGACATGGCTGACATGGGTGAGATGCTGGAGGCGCAAGCGGCTGTTAAAAGCTATATACAGCGCCAGCAGCTGTTTCTGGATTGTCGTCGCGATAGCCTGCGTCATAACCGAGCGGTAGACCGCATGCACGAAATAGCGAAGGAGTTTAATAAAATCACCCGTCGTTTTAAGGCTAAGCGGCAATCTGAGGATATGTTTACGGAGTTGGCTCTGATTAGTTATTAGCGTTGCTTGCGCTGCTTGTCTGGGTTGCGGGTTGGTTTGGTTTTTGGTTGGCAGAGAGGGGTCGGGTTGAGGTTGCTGTGGCTAGCTGCGTAGGTGGGCGCTTCACTGTTTGCGGCTTGCTGGGGCTTGGTTTTACGGCGATGAAGCTCTAGGCCAAAACTGTTGTTGAAGGCGTCGGGGTTGGATTTGTGAAAGCTGGGCTTGGCGTGCGTCCACATCTTGGTGGGGGAGCTGGTATTGATCATGGCTTTGCCGCTGCTAGTTGTGATGGTTTGTATAGCTTAGCAGCTTATTGTCGTCTTGCTGTGACGCAGGATATAAAAAAAGGCCTCTAACGTTTGTGTTGGAGGCCTTTTTTTGTAGACGATTTAACGCGAGTTTAGCGGCAGGCTTTTTTGGCGGCCTTAATTTGTTTGCGTTCACAGTCTTCTGATAAACCTTCGCCTATGCACCATTTTTTACGTTTATCCCACGCGGATAGCTTTACGTTTTTATGGTTGGAGCAAGTGACCACATAAATAGAGTACTCGATACCTTCGGTTGTGGTTTGATCCGATTCAAAGGTGATACTGGTAGGTTTGGCTGCCTGGGCGGTTAAGCTTAAAAGGCATATTAGTGCTGACAATGCTGCCAGAATATTAGGTCTCATGAGAGTCTCGTTGTTATTGTGCCTATGGTGCAGGGTGGCGGATATTACCACTTCAGGTTTGTAATGTCAGTGTTGACTCACTTTAGGAGCCTAAGGCTAATAATGCTAACCCAATCAGGGCCAAAATAACCGCGTCTTTGGCTACATCCAGCCTGCATAAGCTATAGAGGTAAGAGAGGGGTGGGAGGAAGAATGAGCACAAGCCCCAGGTGAAATCTTCTTTTGCACTGCTGACGACTAGTGAAAACCAGCTTAAGACAAGCACGGCAGAGCCGCTTAGGGTTAGGAATGTATCCATGGAATCTTCTTGTTTTGTGTAAATATTATTATATGAGCTGGTGTGGCTCTGATGTTATTTGACTATGACCCAATTATGGTCGGGAACTCTGTTTTGAGCAATCAAATAACGTGTTTGAGCGGAATTAAAGTGTTTGTGTGGTTGGGTTTGAGGTGGTGATTTTGAGGTGCAAGTATTGCTGGGAGGGTTCTAAGTGCTTTGCGGCTTCCTAGTTTGCTGCTAAACCTACTGGGTTCCGGCTCGGAGGCCGAAACGGCTCATGTTTTTTGTTGAGTAAATACCGTTTGGGATAGCACCGCTTTGGCGGCTTGTTGCGATTGCTTTGCAATCGCTCGAACCGGGGTCGGTTCTGCATGCGACCGCTGCTCGCACACAAAAGGCCGGCCTATGGCATTGGTTAGTTTGGGGTTGGGGTGTAATTAGGGGGGGGTAGGGGTTAGTTTGGCCGGATTGAATTGAAACAGCTTGAGGCTGTTTCAACCCCTGCGGGGCTCAGTGTGCCCCGCGTAGCGTTTTGGGTATCGGCGCGCAGCGCCTCGTATCAAATTGCTGGCGCAATTTGTGAACCGGGGTCGGTTCTGCATGCGACCGCTGCGCGCACACAAAAAGGCCCGCCAAATGGTATAGGTTAGTTTGGGGTTGGGGTGTAATTAGGGGGTGGTTAGGGGTTAGTTTGGCCGGATTGAATTGAAACAGCTTGAGGCTGTTCAACCTCTACGAGGCTCAGTGTGCCCCGCGTAGCGTTTTGGGTAGCGCCGCGATGCGGCTTGTTGCGATTGCGGTGCAATCGCTCGAACCGGAGTCGGTTCTGCATGCGACCGCTGCGCGCAAATAAAAAAGGCCCGCCGATGGCGAGCCTTTTTTATTTGGTAGCGGGGGCCGGATTTGAACCGACGACCTTCGGGTTATGAGCCCGACGAGCTACCAGACTGCTCCACCCCGCACTTAACTTTGCTGATATTAACTTCAGCGTGAGAATGGTTCTGGTCGAGCCACTCTCCGTAATGAGCCGCGCATACTAATGATCTAGTTGCTGACCGTCAAGGGGAATCTAAGGTTTAGTGTTATTAAAGCTGTAAAAGTAAATTGTGGGTTGTTTTTCGTACGGTGGGAATATTTTACCTGGTGGTTTAGTGGTCAGGCTTGCGGTGTTGTTGTTAGGCGTTGGCTTAGTGACGTTTATTTATTAAGCGTGTGGTGCGGGTTGGTGGGAGGTGGTCGCTGTGATGGTAGCTGCTTTTGCGGATGACTAATTCCCTAATTTCCGGTATGGTTCATCGCTAATTTAACCTACTCAAAATGATGTGAAAACGGTATTGCTATGGGCCAGTTTGCCGATATACGACCCTACAATGATGATGAAGTTGCCCCGGTGCTTGCGCGCTTAGTTGACGACAAAGAGTTTGTTGCCGCTATTGCCAGCTTGCGGTTAGGGCGCTGGCATAAGTGCTGTAAGCCTCTGGTGTATCCCATTGTAAAGCGCCTGTTGCGTAAGCAGGTGAGCGGCATGTGCACGGTGCGTGAAGTGCAGATGCTGGTGAAAGCCTATATGGACGGCATGGTGGATAAAACCACCAGCCAGTGCACGGTGTCAGGGTTGGAAAAGCTAGACCCTAAACAGGCTTATTTATTTATTAGTAATCATCGCGATATTGCTTTGGATCCCGCTTTTGTTAACTACGTACTCAGCCATAACGGTTTTGGCATGGTGCGTATAGCCATAGGCGATAACTTGTTAACCAAGCCCTATGTGTCTGCGTTAATGCGGCTTAATAAAAGTTTTATTGTTAAGCGTTCGGTCAAAGGCCGCGCCATGCTGGCGGCCTATAAATTATTATCCCGCTACATACGTCACTCTATAGAGGTGGATAATGACCCTATATGGATAGCGCAGCGTGAAGGTCGGGCGAAAGATGGCAATGATAAAACCGAGCCAGCGATGATTAAAATGATAGCCATGAGCCAACACAAACAACAGGAAAGCTTCTCTGAATTTATTAATAAAATGCGTATCGTGCCGGTAGCTATTTCCTATGAGCTAGACCCTTGCGATGGCGCTAAAGCCAAAGAGCTGTACGAGAAAGCCACCCACGGTTATTACCAAAAAGGCGAGCATGAAGATGTGACCAGCATAGCCTTGGGTATTTCTGGTGATAAAGATCATGTGCATGTGTCTTTTGGTGAACCGCTGCAGGGCGAGTTCAACAATGCCGACGATGTGGCGGCTGCCATCGACCAACAAATCTTTGCTAACTATGCGTTACAGCCCACCAATTTTATTGCCCATAAAATGCTACACGGCAGCTACCCTGAGGGGGTTTATTCCGATCAGCGCAAGCCTTTTAGTATTAAAGGTTTGGAGTCAGTAGAGCAGGCTTTTCAAAAACGCATAGCGGCTTTGCCGGTGGAACACCAACCTTATGCCTTAGGCATTTATGCCAATCCTATAGATCGCATACGCGAACGGCAGGCACAGGGCTAATGCTAACTGATGACTTAAAAAACGAGATACAGGGCGCTTATCGCCATTTACTAGACAGTAAAAAACTAAAGCCGCGTTTAGGCCAGCGTTTAATGATGGCGGAAGTGGCGAGAACCTTGGCCGGGGCCGATATGGACGCCAATGGCCACCGCGAAGGCGCTGCCAAGGTGTGCGTTGCCGAGGCTGGCACCGGCACCGGTAAAACTATCGCCTATGCTTTATCGGCTATACCCATCGCCAAAGCTTTAAATAAAACCTTAATTATTTCTACCGCCACTGTCGCCTTGCAGGAGCAGGTGGTGCATAAAGACCTGCCCGATATTTTATTACACAGCGGTCTCAATTTTTCGTTTGCCTTGGCCAAAGGGCGCGGCCGTTATTTATGTTTAAGCAAATTAGATAGTTTGTTGCAGGGTAGCCAGAGCAGCCATCAGAGCATGGCGCTGTATCCCGATGAAATGCAGCAGCAGGTGCAGGTGCAGGATCAAAAAGTTTACGACGCCATGTTGGATGCGCTATCCGCAGGCGACTGGGATGGTGATAGAGATAACTGGCCCGATGAGTTAGAGGTTTCTTTGTGGTCGCGGGTTACCACCGATCACGCCCAATGCACCGGTAGGCGCTGCCCTAATATACGCCAGTGTTATTTTTATAAAGGCCGCGAGGACTTAGATAAAGTCGATGTGATAGTCGCTAATCACGATTTAGTGCTGGCCGATTTATCATTGGGCGGCGGTGCGATTTTGCCTGAGCCGGAAGACAGTATTTATATTTTTGACGAAGGCCATCACCTGCCTGAAAAAGCGATCAACCACTTTTCGCAATTTAGTCGGGTGCGTTCTACCGAGCGCTGGTTAGAGCAGGGGTCTAAAGCGTTAGCGAAAGCCGCGCCGGAGTTGGCCGTCACTACCGCCAACCAATATATACAGCGTTTGCCTGCGATTATGGATAGTTTAAAGCAGCAACTAGCTATGCTGTTTACGCATTTAGAGGCTACGGTTTCAACCCAGCCTGATCAGCGCGGCAGCATTCCCTACCAACGTTTTCCTCAGGGCATAGTGCCTGAGCATTTACGGCTGCAATCGCAAGAGTTGGCGGGCGGCTTTCGCGACATGCACGACCTGTTAGATAAAGCCTGTAATATTTTAGAAGAGGCGATAGCCACCCCTGAGCACGGTATTACCGGCCCCGAAGCCGAGGCTTGGTATAGTTCGTTTTCTATGTTGCGCAGCCGTGCCGAAGGTAACCAAAGCTTGTGGCAAGATTATAGCGCTGCTATCGAAGCGGAAGAGCCGCCGCGCAGCCGCTGGATAGCCGTGGTGGAAGGCGCAGGCGGGCAGTTGGATTTTGAAGTATCTAGCAGCCCGATTTTGGCGGCTAACACTTTGCAGCATTATTTATGGTCACGTTGTTTTGCCGCGGTAGTGACCTCGGCGACATTAACGGCGCTAGGACGCTTCGATCGTTTTATAATGCGTGCTGGCACGCCAGCAGATGCCGCTTATATCGTTGTACCCAGCCCGTTTAATTATGCTGAAGCGGGTGAGTTAGTGGTGCCCGCTATGCGCAGCGAGCCTTCGAATGCCGATGCCCATACTGAAGAGTTAATCGAGCTATTACCGCAGATTCTAGAGTTCGATAGTGGTAGCTTAGTGTTGTTTTCGTCTAAGCGGCAATTGGAAAATGTGTATGAAGGCCTGCCTTTAGCTTGGCAGCAAAAAGTTTTGCGGCAAAGTGATTACTCCAAGCAGGAGGTGCTGCGACGCCACCGCGCGGCTATCGATGATAAGCAGCAGTCGGTGTTGTTTGGTTTGGCTAGTTTTTCCGAGGGAGTGGATTTGCCGGGGGATTATTGCAGCCATGTGGTCATCGCCAAAATCCCTTTTGCCGTGCCCGACCAACCGGTGGAGTCGGCCTTGTCTGAATGGATAGAGATGCGTGGCGGCAACCCCTTTATGGATATTAGCGTGCCCGATGCGTCGCTGCGGTTGATACAGGCCAGTGGCCGCCTATTACGCACCGAGAGCGATACCGGCAAGGTTACCTTGCTAGATCGCCGCGTGTTGAGTAAACGCTATGGCAGAGCTTTGTTGGATGCCTTGCCGCCGTTTAGGCGCAGCTTGAGTTAGCTTTATGGACAGCGCTGTCACCGCTTTATTAACGGATTTACAACTGGCTCTACAGCGGTTGCAGCTATGGCAGCTAGAGCGGCCCAGTGAGCAGGCGCTGGCCAGCCAGCAGCCTTTTTGTATAGATACCTTGAACTTTCCGCAGTGGCTGCAATTTGTATTTGTTGAGCGCATGCAGTGGTTGTTAGCGCAACAGCAACCACTGCCGCGCAATTGCCAAATTAGCCCTATGGCCGAGCAATATTTTGGCCCGCGGCTAGCGCAGGCGGCGACCTTGCTGGCCTGCATCAAGCAGATTGATGATCTGTTATCAGACGCTTAGCGTAGGTTTATTCCGGATTGCTGGATAGCTGTCCTTCTACTGCCATAAACATACGCACTAGGTGAGCCAATGAGTTGGCATTAAGTTTTTCCATCACTCTGGCTCTGTGTATCTCTACAGTGCGCTGGCTAATTTCTAAATCTATTGCGATGACCTTGTTGGCCTTGCCCTCTACCATCAGCTGCATGACGTCTCTTTCACGGGGGGTGAGATCATTCATGCGCTGCATAATCAGCTGGCGCTGTTGCAGGCTGGCGCGGTTGTCCTCGTCCAAGGCCATAGCGGTGGCGATTTTGTCTAACAGTTCCTGTTCACGATAGGGCTTTTGTACAAAGTCTATAGCGCCTTGTTGCATAGCCTCTACCGCCATGGGTACATCACCGTGGCCGGTGACAAAAATAATAGGCAGTATGGAATTCAACTCGTTGAGCTGGCGTTGTAGCTCCATGCCATTCATGCCGGGCATACGTATATCCAGCACGATACAGCCCGCCATCTCTTGGTTGTAAATAGATAAAAAACTGTCGGCATTGGCAAAGGCCTTGGTTTTTTGCCCTATAGATTCCAGCATCATCTGTAAGGAGTCACGTACAGCGTCATCGTCTTCAATAATATGAACGCAAGGGAGTAAATCCATGGGTCGATATCCTTGTTCTCTTATTGTGCGGCTAGTCATTGCGGGTTGGTGTGTTGTTGTGGGTATTTATACCTATACCGGCTTATGGATTGCTGGCCTAGTATTAATATCAACTTAACGCTTTTAACAATAATCGTTTATTGGCAAGCTTGCCAGAAACTTGCGGTATTTATGGATCAAAGGCCAAAAGATGACCCATGCTAAATACAGCCTGATTCGTCGCTATTTCATAACAATGCTATTAGTGGCGATATTGCCTGTCACTATTGTGGGTTACTTATGGATAGCCGATGCTAGGCAAAGTTTCAAACAGTTTGAAACAGTGTGGCAGCAAAGCCTTATGCAGAAGCATGAGGCGGCGTTGAGTCAGCAGGTTGCCAGTATGCTTAGTTATATAACGTTTCGCCACTCCCAAATACAGGAAACCCTGCGCCAAGAGCTACGTTATCGAGTGCAGGAGGCCATGGCCATGGCGGATGCCTTATCGGATGCCGGTGCCGGGCGAGAGGCCGTGCTTACCGCCTTGAGAAAGTTGCAGTTGCACGCACAGCATGGTTTTTACACGGTGCTCAGCCCCGAGGGGAAGATTCTGCTGGGGCAGAAAAGCCCGGAATTAGAACAGACTTCATTATTAGCGTTTTATCAGGGGCAGGAGCAGCAAGCGTTAAAAAGCGCTATTGCCGAGGTACTAGATCAAGGCGAGGTGTATTTAACCATACACGGTGTGTCTGATGAGCGGCCCAACCAAGAGCTACGCTTAGCGTTTGCGCAATATCACCCGCAGCTAAATATTATTATCATCAATCACAACAGCCTAAGCGCCATAGCCCAGCAGGTGCGTTTAGAGGTGCTGCAACGTTTTGGCAATAATAATTCTATAGCCGACACCTCCATTTTTATTTTAGATCAACAGGCGCAGCTATTGGTTGCCCCCGATATCCTGCGAGGGGTGACGGAAATTTCATTTGCGGTAGATGAGGCTCCTCAACCTATTGTCCGGCTGTGGCAGCGCTTAGTTACGCTGTCAGAGCAACCGCCCGCGCAGCAACCGCCTTTTTTATCTTATCAATTGCGGGGTGAGTCCGCGGAAAATACAGTGCCAGCTATGAGCTATGCCGCTATTTATGATGAATGGCAATGGTTGGTTGGGGCGCAAATACTGCTGGGTGATTACCAGCAAAAACTAGCCCTGCAACAACAGCGCTTCGATGACAAGATAAGCCGCTATATTGTGTTTGTGATAACAGTGGTTGCGCTATTTATACTTGTTGTTAGCGTTATTGCTTATAGTTTTTATCGGATGAATAACCGAGGTTTTAAGCGATTTATACAATTTTTTAATCGTAGTTGTGAGCATGCCGAGGCTATCGATGTTAGTGAATTACCTTGTAGGGAATTTGTCGAGCTGGCCTTTCATGCTAATGATATGTTGGCGCAACGGGTATCTTATGAGCATGATTTACAGCAAAGTCGGAGGCGTTTTCGCTTGGCTTTAAAAGCGTCTAATAGTTATTTGTGGGAGCTGGATACCGCCAGACAGCAGGTTAATTTTAGCGGTCGATTTTTAACAAAGCTGGGTTATCCGCAATTACCCGTGCCGGAAAAGATTAGTATTGAGCAATTGTTGGAGTTATGCCATCCCGATGATAAGGCTGTTGTTGAAAGTGCGGCGTTAGCTCAAGATAAAAAAATGGAGGTTGCAGGCATAGAGTTTCGGCTTAAGCACGCAGATGGTGATTATCGTTGGTTTCACAGTCGCGGGGGCGTAATAGATGAGCAGTCTAATGGCCAGGCCAGCTTGTTGGCCGGTATAGTCACCGATATCAGTGAGCGTAAATGTTTAGAATCAGATTTACAGCGTGCCAATGTGGTTGTTGCTGAGGCTAGTTATGCACGCGAACAGTTTTTATCTAGCATGAGCCATGAGTTGCATACACCATTAAATAATATTCTAGGGCACTTACAGATTCTGCAGCGTGACCCATTGATGGCTGAGGAACAGTGTCAGCAATTAAAATCGGCAGAGGAGGCGGGCAATTATTTATTACGACTGGTGAATGATATTTTAGAGCTGTCAAAAATTGATAGCGGTTATATGCCGGTGCAGGTGGGAGAGTGTGTGCTGAATGAATTAGCGCAAAATATTGTCGATATGCTGGCGCAGAAAGCTAAGGATAAAGGACTGCAATTTGTCGTCAATGTTGATGGTCGGTTGCCGAACAAAATACGCTTAGATGTGGTTAAGCTCAAACAAGTACTGATGAATCTGTTATCGAATGCCATTAAGTACACGCAGCATGGTCAGGTGCGTATGGATGTGGAGCTGGCCAGTGTGCAATATGCACAACAGCCAGAATTGATTTTTAGTATTAGCGATACCGGTATAGGTATAGATAAAACGCTGTGTAAAAAAATATTTACGCCCTTTACCCAATTAGGCGGCGCTAATACGCAGGGCACAGGTTTGGGCCTTGCTATATGCTGGCGCCTAGCTCAGGCGTTGGAGGGGCGGCTTAGGGTGGACAGTGAGCTAGGCAAGGGCAGTTGTTTTAGCTTGCGCCTGCCACTACACGCCGCCGGTGCTGCGGTTGTGGGTGCGCCGTTAAATATTAGCGAGCATGGCGATGTTGTGGCTAGCGCTGAATCCACCTTAATGGCCTTTACCGGTTTATCCGATGCACAGTATGAAAAGCTCTGTTGGGCGGCCAAAATGGGCGACATAGAAACCCTGCAAGCGCTATTGCGCCAGCTAGAAAAGGACGGCTTTGGCTGCAGTGATTGGTTGCTATATTGTCGGCAGCTACTAGCAAGTTTTGATGTAGAAAAGCTGTTACAATTTTTGCATAGCCGGGTAGAGGCTAAGGGTAGTAAAACAATACTCACCTAACAGTAGCTGGCAATTATGGATACACATCACAATAACGCAATAACAAGCGCCGCAGCTGATGCGGACGCACACAAAGCCGACGAAGGCGCGGTAGAGTCGTTACTATTAGTTGACGACAACCCTATCAACTTACAGATTTTATATAAAACCCTAGAGCGTACCGGCCATCGTTTGCATATAGCTAAAGACGGTGAAACCGCCCTGGCTATTGCCAGAGAGGTTAAGCCGTTTCTGATGTTGCTGGATATTATGATGCCTGGCATGGATGGTTATGAGGTGTGCGAGGCTTTAAAAAGCGATCCGGAAACCGCCCATATAGCCGTAATATTCTTATCGGCATTGGAGGATAGCGCCGCTAAGGTAAAAGGTTTTGCTGTCGGCGGCGTGGATTATATCTCTAAGCCGTTTCAGGCTGATGAAGTGGTAGCCAGAGTAAGAAACCATATCAAAATTCATCGCCTAGAGACGGAGCTGGCTAGGCGCAATAGTGAGTTGGAGTCGGAAAACGTACAAATCTTAAATGCCGTCAGTGAGGGCATTATCGGTTTGGATAAAGATGGCCGCATTGTAATGATGAACCCCGCAGCTACAGCCATTACCGCTTGGCCCACAGCAGACTGTTTTGGTGAGCAATTGTCCGCTATAGGGCTGTTTAATTCCGATGCTGGTCATCAGGTTATGGAGTACCAAAGCCTACCTTATCGCAGTTATTACCACGGGATAGCGGGCCATAGTGATATGGAGATTATTCGTCGCCGCGATGGCGAGCGTATCCCGGTTGCGATTACTTGTAGCCCGCGGCCCGAAGGAGGGGCGGTAGTGGTGTTGCGTGATATTAGAGAGTGGGTGGCTAGCGAAGAGGCGTTGAAAACAGCAAGAGAGGAAGTTGAGTTGGAGCGTCAGTATATGGCGCATATGGAACGGCTCAGCACTACTGGTGAGATGGCTGCAGGTATTGCTCATGAAGTGAATCAGCCGCTAACGGCAATAGTGAACTATGCCCAAGTTGCCAAGCGTTTAATGGCTGCTGATGAGTTTGATAAAAGTAAAGTCGAAGCGTTATTAGATAAGTTGAATGCGCAATCAGTGCGTGCCTCCGAAGTGGTGCAGCGCATGCGTAGTTTTGTTAAAAAACCCGAGCAGGGCAGGCGTATATGTGATGCTAATGACTTAATGAATGATGTATTAGCCTTGGCGGAAATTGATTCTAGGGTAAATGATATCCCTCTGCATTATGAGCCTGACAGTTCTTTGCCCTCGGTGTTGGCCGATCCGGTACAAATACAGCAGGTTGTGCTTAATTTAATTCGTAATGCTATGGAGGCCTGCGCAGATCAGCATTCGGAAGATTTTAATACTCTGTCATCTAGTGTAATAGTTAGGGCGCAGCTAGAGGGTGATAAAGTGCGTTTTAGTGTCATCGACAGCGGAATAGGTATAGCTCAAGAGCTGCGGGATAAATTATTTACACCGTTTTTTACCACCAAAGATAATGGCATGGGTATAGGTTTGGCGATATGCCAGTCTATTATTCAAGCGCATGGTGGTGAGCTAAGTTTTAGAAATAATGTGGAGGGCGGGGCGACGTTCTTTTTTAGTTTGCCTAGTAGTTAAAGCCTGACTAAAAAATTGTCAGGCTTTAACTGAGAACCAGGGCTTAGCTGTCAGTGGCTTCGCTAGACACTTGTTCATCTTGAATACGAAGGTACACTTCTTCTCTGTGTACGCTGACATCTTTGGGGGCTTCTATGCCCAAGCGTACTTGGTTGCCGCTGATGCCTAAGACTGACACTTTTACATTGTCGCCTATAATCAGGGTTTCGCCTAAGCGACGTGATAAAACTAACATGGTAGCTCCTAAAACAGGTAAAGCGGCTGCGTATGATTAGTGGTAGTGTTTATCTTATAGCGATACAGCGCGCCTAAATAATTCGCTGATGTACTTACCGCTATAGGGGTTTTTACCTACCTCAATGTTAAATAACCCAATGGATCTAACATCTTAGGTTAGTGCCGCTAACTCTATCTGTTAGTTTTATTAATGTAAAGTGGTGGCGATGGGGTTGAAGCTTTCTTCTATCTCTTGGGTTTGGTGTTTTTTGGCTTGAGGTGGCGGTTGTAGCGGCGTCCAATATCGCTCACAAAAGTATATCGACGTTGTGCCTGCAAAAGGCTGTAAGCCAAGCAGGAGTCAAAACGGAAGCTGTTGGGCAGCGCCGCTGTGGCGTTGTTCGGTAGTCAATGGAAGATGGCGCTTAGCAACACAGAATAATATTTATCGATAAATAAAAAGCCAACATATTTAAATACAGCATATTTTTTATAACTGTAAAAGAACGCTCTCAGCAAACGACTATGCTCAGCCCTGCTGAGTTTGAGAGAGTGGCCGATCAGACTAGATGCTTAGACTATTTACTTTTATGGGGAATGTGATGCCTGCTTTTTTAATGAATAAGGCTTAAAGCATCTTGCCGGGCCAGTGACTGAGGGTTAGCCATTAGCTTGCCGGCAAGCATTGAATATACGCTACCGGTTCAATTGCATTAATGGTGGCATTCGAATAAGGCCGCTATACCTTGTCCGCCGCCTATGCACATGGTCGCCACGGCATATCGACCCTTAATACGTTTCAGTTCATAGAGGGCTTTGACAGTAATGATTGCGCCAGTGGCGCCTATAGGATGGCCGAGGCCTATGCCCGATCCATTAGGGTTAACTTTTGCAGGATCTAACCCAAGCTCTTTTGTTACCGCTAGAGCTTGAGCGGCAAAGGCTTCATTGGCTTCCCATATATCAATATCTTCGATTGAGATGCCGGTTTTCGCCATCAGTTTTCTAACAGCGAGAACAGGCCCTATGCCCATGATGCTGGGATCAACAGCAGCTACTGCGTAGCCTACTAGCGTAGCTAAAGGCGTTAAGCCTTTTGCTTCGGCAACGTTCTTTGCCATTAAAACGACCGCTGCGGCGCCATCATTAATACCTGAAGAGTTAGCCGCGGTGACGGTACCTTGTTTATCAAAAGCGGGTCGTAATGTAGCTAGTTTTTCTACGGTAGTGTCGGGGCGGATATGCTCATCTTGATCAAAAACGATAGTGCCTTTGCGCGAGCTTATTTCTATAGGCAGAATTTGCTCAGTAAACCGACCTTCGTCTGAGGCGAGCTTTGCTTGTTGATGGCTTTTTACCGCTAGTTGATCTTGCTGTTCACGGCTGATGTTGTACTGGTTGGCAACATTTTCAGCGGTAATGCCCATATGGGTATCATTTATGGGGCAGGTAAGGGCGCCAATCATGGGATCGGTGAGGGTTGCATCACCCATTTTGTAGCCAAACCTTGCGCCTTGTTGCCAGTAGGGCGCGCGGCTCATAGACTCAGCCCCGCCGGCAACTGCCGTATCGCAGTCTCCCAGCATGATCATTTGAGCCGCTGAGATAATGGCTTGCAGGCCTGAGCCGCATAGCCTATTCACCGTTAGTGCGGGGGTTGCTATGGAGAGGCCACCTTTGAGTGCAGCGGCTCTGCTTAGGTACATATCCTGGCGATCACCATGGATGACAGAGCCAATAACGCAATGCTCAATTTCACTGGCTGTTAAACCTGACCTAGCAACGGCTTCTGCTATCACTTTGCCACCAAGCTCGGTGGCTGGCATGTCTTTAAGCGCGCCACCAAAATCGGCAATTGCTGTTCTAACCCCGCTTAATACAACAACTTCACGTCCGTACATTTTATTTCCCTCGTTGATAAAGACTTTTTAAAGCTGCATTTCAGGTACGTGTTCAGGGATGACAAGTTCCCCGGCAGTAAGGGCTTTAATTTCCTCAATGCTAACGCCAGGTGCACGCTCACGAAGAATGAATTTACCATCGGCTATGTCTAACAGGGCCAGGTCTGTTAAGACGCGCTTGATACAGCCTTTGCCTGTTAGTGGAAGGGTGCATTCGGCTAGTAGCTTTGAATCGCCGTGCTTGGATGCATGGGTCATGGTGACAATTATATTGTCTGCGCCCGCCACTAAATCCATGGCGCCGCCCATGCCCTTGATAAGCTTTCCGGGGATCATGTAAGAGGCGATATTACCTTGGCAATCGACTTCAAATGCACCTAGTACTGTCAGGTCTACATGCCCGCCACGTATCATGGCAAAAGAATCGGCTGAAGAAAATATCGATGCCCCCGGTACTAGCGTGACGGTTTGTTTACCCGCATTAATTAAATCGGGGTCTACATCTTCGTCTAAGGGGAAAGCCCCCATACCTAAAATACCGTTTTCTGATTGCAGCATAACCTCCATGCCTTCAGGTATGTGGTTGGCCGCCAGGGTAGGGATGCCTATCCCTAAGTTGACGTAATAACCATCACTAAATTCTTGAGCGACACGTTGTGCTAATTGTTCTCGTGATAAAGCCATAATGCTTCCCCTTAAGCAGATCTAACTGTGCGTTGTTCGATAACTTTTTCAAATTCACCAACAATTAATCGATGGACATAAATACCGGGTAAATGAATTTCATCAGGATCTAATTCGCCTATACCAACCAGCTCTTCAACTTCAACAACCGCTATTTTCCCTGCGGTAACGGCCATGGGGTTAAAGTTTCTGGCGGTTTTTCTAAACACTAGATTGCCATAGGGGTCGGCCTTCCATGCTTTGGCAATAGAGAAGTCTCCACGTATAGATTCTTCTAATATATAGTTTCTGCCATTAAATTCTCTAACCTCCTTGCCCTCGCCCACTAAGGTTCCATAGCCTGTCGCGGTATAAAACGCGGGGATACCCGCTCCGCCAGCACGCATTTTTTCAGCTAAAGTACCTTGCGGGGTTAAGTCGACCTCAAGCTCGCCTTTCATTAGCTGTGCTTCGAATAAGGCATTCTCACCCACGTAAGATGCGATCATTTTTTTGATCTGCTTATCTTTTAGTAAGATTCCTAGGCCGTGTTCATCAGTGCCGCAGTTGTTGGACGCGACGGTAAGCCCCTTAGTGCCTTTTCGTTTTATTTCTTTGATTAGGTTTTCAGGGATGCCACAAAGCCCAAAGCCGCCAGCGACAATAGTCATGCCGTCTTCTAGCCCCGAAAGTGCTTCTTGGTAGCTGTTTACTATTTTATTAAAGCCTGCCATGGGGCCTCCTAAAGTGCTTGATTGGATTCAACGGATTCAGGATGTGATATAACAATAAATTAATCAAATTGATTTATTCTTGCTATTAATAGATTTAATTTATATATTGGCAAAGTCGATTTATACATCTTGCTGATAGAATTTATATGAAAGTGACCATTAAGCATTTAGAGGCCTTTACCGCGATTGCTCAAACAGGGAGTTTCGCAGAAGCCTGTGATTTACTTAATCTGTCGCAGCCTGCGTTAAGCAGTAGTATTAAAAATTTAGAGGGGTTGGTAGGCGGAAAACTATTTTTGCGCACGACTAGAAAGGTTCGGCTTACCCCTGAGGGGGAGGCCTTTTCTCCGATAGCCAAACGTTTGTTGGCTGATATCGAAACATCTGTTGATGATGTAAAAAGTTTGTTTTCATTGCAGCGTGGCAAGCTCGATATAGGCGTTATGCCTACATTTGCTAACAGTTTGCTAGCTAAAATATTAGTTGATTTTTGTAGCCAGAGTCCAAAAATAAAAGTAACGGTTCATGATGTCGTTGCCGAGACGGTTGTTGATATGGTGAAAGGCGGATCCGTAGAGTTAGGGATAAGCTTCTCTCCAGATGATGGTTCAGGGTTGAATTTCACCCCGCTTTTTGAAGATAAGTTTGTGGTGGTTTTGCCTAGGCAGCATAAACTTGCAAAAAAAACTAAAATTCACTGGCAAGACTTGCAGGGTACAAATTTTATATGCTTGCAAAGGCCGTCGAGCATTAGGCAACTAATCGATGAGAAATTATTAGAGCTTAGTTTTCCCTTGTCGGCAAATTTTGAGGCTCATCAATTAACAACTATTGGCAAGATGGTTGGTGAAGGGCTTGGTGTTAGCATAGTCCCGCAAATTAGCGCCAAGCAAATGGAAGATTTCGGCGCGGTTAGTCGACCACTGCACGCTCCTGTAATTGCCAGGAGTGTAGGCATTCTTACCAAAAAGGACGCGGTCTTGTCTTCGGCTGGAATTGAAATGATGGCAACAATTAAGCGGCGATTTAAGTAATAGAGCTTATGATATTTGTGAGCAGAAAAATACTATAAGCTGAAAAGTGCATCGGCCTCCATGATTAATTGTCTGTGGCTAGTTAGATTCGTCTTTTGATGGCATGCAATTGCGATTGCAAAAGCTGCCGTTTGATATAGCTGGTGGGAGAGGCTATATGTTAAGCCTATATGAGGCCATCCCCTAAAATCGCAAATGCGTAAAGTATGGCTTAGCCCGTTATACTCGATCATAGAACACAAAAGATTCCTCATGCGAAACTTTATAACTTCCCTCTCTGGCATAGTGGTTTTGACTACGTTATTTGACAGTTCAACAACTGTTGAGTTATTGTGCTTGGCAAGCTCATGGCTAGTCGAGCCTAGCGTGTGCTTGTAAAAATAACTCCTCGTTAGGTCTTTTATAAAACGCTGCTGAGGGTTAATGGTCAGGATGATAAAAAGCGGATTTCGTAGTGGTGCGATGTTTTAGCAAAGCAGAGCCAATAATAGTAAATGTATAAAAAGGTACTCGCTATGCTCTTAAAACGATTGATAATATTGATGAGTGCTCTCGTTATGTGTGCTCTAGCGATGACCAGTAATGCGGGTAGCTGGCAGCAAGGTGTTTCTATTGGCGGCTTTAACAGCGTACATATTTATACCCCCGGTACACGCTCCCCCGTAGGTAATGGCAAGTCATTATTAATTGTGCTGCACGGCTGCGTGCAGCCTATCGATAATTTTTTAACGGCAAACCTTGAACTGGCAGCTGAAGAGCACGGTATGGTTGTCGCTGTTCCCAATGCTATGAACAAAGCCGGTTATGCTTGTTGGTCTTATTGGCACGGTGCCGTTAGTCGTACATCGGCCGACTATGAAAATCTAATAACACTCGCCAATACTATGAGTGGCGACAGCAGCCGTGATATCGACCCTAAGCAAGTGTATCTTAGCGGCCTTTCATCCGGTGCTATCATGGCCGCTCAAACTGGCTGCCTTGCACCTGATGTGTTTGCGGCTGTAGCTCCCAGTGCAGGCCCTAGTATAGGCACTAGTGCCAGCGGCGCTTTCTCTTGTGAGACGGTCACCTCCGCAACGTTTAAATCACGCTGCGAAGCTTATGCCGGAACAAACAAGAGTTACTTTGCAACACAAATTGCCGTTGTGGGCCATGGCAGCAGCGACACCACGGTGCCCAAGTGTTACAACCAGCAAAATGCCGAGGGCTATGCTGCCGTGTATGGCGCCACACAAGCCCCGGGCACGATTACCCTTACCGAATCTGCAGGTCATACCGCCGATCAAACTCTGTGGTCAGATAATCGCGTTGCAATGTTGTGGTTCAACAACCTTGATCATTCATGGTCTGGCGGCAGTGACGCTTCAGGGTCTTATGTGTCGGCTAATAGCATCAACTTTGCCAGCTACTTGGGCGCCTATTTCATTGACCACAACAAGCGTATCGATCGTAACCATGGCCCGCTTATTGGCAACCATACGGCAGTAAATTAATCCGATACAGCCATCTTGTTCAGTTAATGCCGAAGGCGTGTTAACCATGTGGTTATCTGCAGCGGTGGGAGCAAATATAGATACCAAGCTAAATATCGACAGGGTTGTGGCTGATTTTCCAATGGTTAAGGCAGTCGCTGGCCTATCGGGTAATAACGGCATGGCATTGAATATAGTCTCGTTAGAGGCGGCCAGTCAGCGACTATCACGACCGCCGGTGATCAAAAAATAAATAAAAATTTGCTCCACTCTACGCGCTTCATAGCGCTCAAGTTGATAAGCTGACACAGCGCCATTGCTTAGTTGAATGATACGCTCAATAGCGCTATTGCTAACTTGTTAGCCATTAAATTGTTGTAGAAGTCAAAAATAAAAACAGCCTGCAACGTACAGAAACTATCGGCTCGCTGGCTTCGAGTTGGATCAATTACTTAATAAATAATCATTCTATAGTTTGAAAATAAAACACAGTGCTTGACAGTTCAACGCTTGTTGAATTTAATAGTAGGTGTAAATACAAAACTATAATGAGAGCGATAATCATGTCCCCTGAGCTGTTTAAATATATTTGTGTTGGTTTTTATGTGCTACTAACCCTGTGGTTATCGTGGATAGGTATGCGTAAAACCTATGATATTAAGGGTTTTTCTATTGGTAATAAGGATATGAGCCCGTGGGTTGTGGGGGTTACCATGGCGGCGTCAATATCTTCCACGGCTACCTTTGTGATTAATCCTGGTTTTGTCTATACCCATGGTGTTTCGGCTTTTATGCACTATGCGGTGGCGGGTAGCGGCGGCATCATTACTGCTTTCTTGTTACTCACCCGTCGTTTTCGACAGTTAGGGGAAGAGAATGGGGCTATTACCATCCCTGACTGGATTTACCAGCGTTACCAAAGCCGTTCTTTGAGTACATTCTTTGCCATTATTAACCTATTGTCGGTGGCTTTTGTGGTGCTCATTTTGGTGGGCTGTAGCTTATTGCTGAGCCAGTTATTTCCAATATCAAACACGCTATCTTTAACGCTAATTTTATTGTTTGTTTTCTCCTACATACTCATGGGAGGGAGCTATGCACATGCCTATACCAATACCTTTCAGGGTGTGATGATGATAGGTGTGTCGATTTTTATTTTTGTGCAGGGCTACCATTATTTTCAAGGTGATATCAGTGGGGCGCTGGCCAGTATCGGCGACAATTACAGCAGCGTGTTTAACCGCGATAGCAACCTCTACTATGATTTCTTCTCGGTGTTTTTTAGTGGTTTTGTGATTACCTTTGCCCTGATGATGCAGCCGCATATTCTGACCAAAATGCTGTATTTGAAAAGTGATAGTGATGTGAATAAGTTCTTAGTCACGACCATTTTGGCAGGCAGCTGTTTTATGCTGATGCTTTCTGTGGGGTTTTATGCGCGCTTGAAGGGCATGGATATAGAGCAGCAAGATGCGGTGGTAGTGAATTATATCGCTACCGAGTTTATGGACTATGGCTGGGGCCCTTATGCCCTCGTGTTTATCACCATTACTTTATTGGCGGCAGGTATGAGTACCTTGGACGGTATTCTGGTGTCTGTATCGGCAATGGTCGTTAAAGATCTGTACCTGCCGTTTAGTGGCAAGCAGGGTTTTGAGCAGGGCGGGGGCCTCATGTTGTCTCGGGTGGTGCTGGTGGTGGTTGGTTTGCTCGCTTATGTGGTGGCATTAAACCCACCGGCCTTGGTTGGTCTGTTTGCGCAAAAAGGCGTTTATGGATTGGCCGCTGCTTCTCTGGTTCCCATTGTCATGGGGACTTTAATGAAAAAAACACCACCGATAGCGGTGGCCTGGGGGGCTGCGGCAGCCGGTTTAGGTGTGCATATTATTGGTATTTTATGGCTGGGTATTGAGAACCCAGCGGTATCGGCGACTTATGCAATCATCCTGTCGGCGCTTATTCCGATATTATATAAGGCCGCTAAGCTACTGAAAAAAATGTAAAAATCATCACTTCAAAGGCTTTATTTCAACGTTTGATGAATAAAGTTCATCGGGTGTTGAAAAATTCATTGACAGTTCAACGCTTGATGAATTTTAATGGTGGTAGCGGTTTAGTCGTATCTCGATTCGAAAGATGTGGCTGAAGTCTCAGGCTAATTCAGGGATAAGCCGCTACATACCTAAAATTTTAAGAAGAGCAGGATAATAATTATGAATAATACGGTGTTCTCAAAATCAAATATTTCACGAGTCATTGCCATCGCAGCGGCTTTAACTAGTGGCTCAGCGGCAATTGCTGAAGGCAATATCCGCTTACTTGAAGAAATCATTGTTACCTCGCAAAAAACTGAAGCCATGTTGCAAGACGTACCTCTTGCAGTAACAGCCTTTGATGCGACGGCACTTACCAATGCCGGCATTCAAGATATGACAGAAATTGCAAAGTCAGTACCAAACGTTACCTTGTCTGCTAGCCGCGGCACCAATACCACATTAACCGCTTTCGTGCGTGGTATTGGCCAGGCTGACCCTGTTTGGGGTTTTGAACCAGGTGTTGGTATGTATATCGATGATATCTATATGGCGCGTCCACAAGGTGGCGTGTTAGATGTGTTTGATGTAGAGCGTATCGAAGTATTGCGTGGCCCACAGGGAACGCTATTCGGTAAGAATACTATCGGTGGTGCAATTAACTACATCTCTAAGCGTATGACGGGTCAGCCTGAAATGAGTGCTGAAGTTACTGTCGGTTCATACGGCCAAAAAGATGTGAAAGTTGCCGGCCAATACCCCATCATCGAAGACAAATTGTTTGTAGGGCTTACTGTTGCTAAGTATGACCGCGATGGCTACGGTGAGTTTTTACAAAGTGGTGATGAGAACTACAATAAAGACCTGCTCGCAGCGCGTTTCAACCTAGAGTATATAGTCAACGATGATATCGATATTCGTGTAAGTATTGATGACACCCAAGATGATTCAAATGCCAAGGGCGGTCATCGTCTGACCCCTAGTGTTTTCCTTCCTGGAGAAGCTGCCCCTTCGGATGTGTTTGATTCTAATGCCGATATGTCTACCGACAATGAGGTGACTGCTTCCGGCGGCTCTGTAATTGTTAACTGGCACATTAATAGTGATCTAGCACTTAAGTCTATAACGGCTTATCGCGAAGGCGATACAGTAACCAATATTGATTTTGATAACACCTCCTTTGCCTCTGCGCATGTTCCTGCAGTTTATAATGATGATCAAACCTCACAAGAAATTCAATTGGCCTACAGCAGTGAAAAGTTAGAGGTAGTGGGTGGTCTTTACTATTTCACCGGTACCGCTTCAGGTGCGTTTGATGTATTGCTAGGTGGCTTTGATGCCTTTTTCGGCACAGCGGGTAATTTTTCGGCAACCTCAGCAGGCAGTGTTGACACTACTAGCTACGCGGCTTTTGTGAATTCAAATTTCACACTCAATGACGCGTGGTCATTAACACTGGGTGCTCGCTATACTATAGAAGAAAAAGACGCCGACGTTTATAAAGCATTCCTAGACGTTGAGACACGTTCAGATTTTACGGGCGGAACCACTAATAGTGTTATCGGCGCGCCAGCTACTGATTATTCAAACGATGAATCTTGGAGTGAGTTTACGCCAAAAGTCGGTGCTAAATATCGCTTAAATGAAGACGAAATGGTTTATGCCTCGTTTAGCCAGGGCTTCAAAAGTGGTGGCTTCGATATTCGCGGTGATGCGGCGGCAAACCCAAATACAGTGAATGGTTTTGACCCTGAATATGTTGATACATTTGAGTTGGGTTATAAAGCGGAGTTAATGGACGGTCGTATTCGCTTAAATGCGGCGCTGTTTTACTCTGACTATACCGACATGCAGGTAACCATTCAGGAAAGCTCAAACGGCGGCGCAAACTATGTGGCTTCTGTGTTAAATGCGGGTGAGTCAGAGATTCAGGGCTTTGAACTGGAAGTTTTGGCGCAGCTGACCGAAAATTTATCGACTAGCTTCATGTACGGTTATGTTGATGCTGATTATAAAGAAGTGCTGACGCAAGTTCCGGACTCTTTCGGTAATCCCACTACTGTAGATCTTGCCGATAGTTGGAGTTTTGCAGATACCCCGGACCAAGTGGCAAGACTTAGCTTCTCTTATAATCTAAATTTAGATAATAAGGGCAGCATGGTTATGACTACCTCAGCATCTTATCGTGATGAAACGCAGATATTTGTAGTTGAGTCACCGATTGATGAAGATTCTTACACCTTGGTCGACGCAAGTGTTGTTTGGTATTCAATGGATGAGCACTGGACTGTCGGCCTACACGCTAAAAATATAACAGATGAAGAGTATCGTACCGGCGGTTATAACTTTCCAATCCCCGGTGGTCTTGGTGGCGAAGATGTTATTATCGGTTACTATGGCAACCCTCGCTCTGTTAGCTTAAACGTTGGCTTTAGCTACTAAGTTAGAATAGTTCCGCCCCTACGCTAGGGGCGGAACATCCCTTCTAATCATATTTTTCTCCTGCAGTAATATGCGTTAAATTGTATTAATGCGTTTCAGTTGTATAAAAAAATAGGGGAATCCGGTATGGATTCGAAGAAGACAGTAGATGGAAAGTATACCGATATTTATTATAAGGTAGATGATGGCCTTACTTTACATGCTCGTGATTATGCTAACCCTCATGCTATAAAAACAATTTTATGTATGCATGGGTTAACACGAAATGCAGCTGATTTTGAAACGATTGTTGATAGCTTACAAAAAAATTATCGTGTGATAACGGTTGATCAGCGCGGTCGCGGTTTGTCTGATTGGGAAACTGACTCGCAACGTTACAGTCCTGTGTATTATGTGAGGGATATGTGGCAGTTACTTGACCACTTAAGTATCGACAAGGTGGCGTTAATTGGTACATCAATGGGCGGTTTGATGGCTATGTTAATGGCTGCAGAACGGCCAGAACGTATTCAGGGTTTAGTTATTAATGACATTGGCCCAGAGGTTGCGACGAGTGGCTTAGCTCGCATCATAAATTATGTTGGGGGTAGGTCTGAGGCGGAGAGTTGGGCCGCCGCTGCTGCCGATACTCGTGATGTAAATGCGATTTGTTTTCCTCACTATACGGATTCGCAATGGATGACAATGGCGCGTCGATTATATCGCGAGAATGAACAGGGTCGCCCTGTGCTCGCTTATGACCCCGCTATTTCATCAACTATTCAAAGTGAAGAAAGCGCGTCAGTGCCTTCTAATTTATGGCCGCTGTTTCATTCGTTGAAAGCAATGCCTATGCTAGTCTTACGCGGAGAGCTTTCTGATTTGTTATCGGAATCTTGTTTTGAAGAAATGAAAAGTAGTATGCCTGCTATGCGTAGTGTAGAGGTGTTAGGGGTGGGGCATGCTCCTGCATTGGATGAGCCAGAAGCTATCGATGCTATAGTTAAATTTTTATGCAGCTTTTAATAAATAATGATCAATAACAAAGAGTACTTAGCATGTTACAGTCAAGAATAGCCCTTATTACCGGTTCTACCAGTGGCATTGGTTTAGCGGTAGCAGAAGCCATGGCTGAGCAAGGATGTCACATAGTCTTAAATGGTTTTGGTGATAGTGATGATATTGCGAACATAAAAAAGCGTTTGTCGGGATCGTATCACGTAAAGGTTTATCACCATCCGGCGGATGTTTCAAAACCAGAAGATGTACTTGCGATGGTGCTCTATGCACAAGAGGTCTTTGGGCGTATTGATATTTTAGTGAATAATGCTGGTGTACAGCATGTTTCGCCCATAGAAGATTTTTCCCAAGCGCAGTGGGATCGTATCATTGCGATAAATTTAAGCAGTGTTTTTCATAGTGTTAGAGCCGCATTGCCTGGCATGAAAGAGCGTGGCTTTGGTCGTATTATTAATATTGCATCGATTCATGCGTTAGTGGCATCACCCTATAAATCTGCCTATGTGGCGTCTAAACATGGGGTGGCAGGTTTAACTAAAACCATTGCACTAGAGTCGGCCCAAAGTGGCGTAACCTGCAATGCGATTTGTCCCGGTTATGTATTGACGCCATTGGTTAAAAATCAAATTGCTGATACAGCAAAAGCTAGGGGTTTAACTGAGCAGCAGGTAATGGAAGATGTGTTGCTGGGTTCACAGCCGACTAAGCAATTTACCGATGTTAAAGATATTGCCGCTATGGCAGTGTTTTTGGCTGGCGAGAATGCCAGTAATGTTACCGGCAGCTTGCAAGTGATGGATGGCGGCTATATAGCCGTATAAGCGTTAGCTTCTCGATACCCTGTCGTACTGGTCATGCCCACTGCTATCGGTTAATTATGTAAATAATCACGCCAGCTGGGCCTGCCACTTTCGAAATACTACAGACTTCGTCATAGCCATGAAGTGAGAGGGCAATGATTACCTTTGGTAAGACGGTATGATTTTTTAAAGACAACAATCAGCGTGTTGAAGTTAGTCTGTCAGTTGATCCGGCCTCATGCTGAAGGTGCCACTTGTCATGTAAGGCAAAATTTCCCCACATATCAATCTATACACCAATCCATACACCAATCTAAACACCAACCCAAACGTCAAAGAGTGACTAGATATAACTCGTTGCAGTGTCAGGCTTTAATGCTTATATCTATTGTGTGATTCAATGGCAGACATTGTGTTCGATGCTAGGCATAGTCGAGGAAGGTGTTCAACGCACGTTGAAGCAAAGCTTGAATCCTGTCATTATTACGCTGAAATGGCATAGCTTGCCCCCCCCGCACGGTAAATCTGTAGGTATACAAATCATGAAGAAAAAAACAGAATCTAATAAAAGTGAAAGAATATTAGATTCCGCCGAAGAGTTGTTTTCGCAACACGGTTACGATGGCGTGACCATTAGGCAAATTGCCAAAAGTGCGAAAGTTGATGTGGCCTTAGCGAATTATCACTTTGGTAAAAAGTTAGATTTATTTCATGCGGTTTTTGATCGTAGAGCTGCGTTATTGAGTGATACGCGCCGTAAAGTGTTACAGGATATCCTAAATAAGGATGGTGAACTGACCTTAGAACAAATTATAGGGGCTTTCTTACTGCCGCTGAAAATGGCACAAGAAACCGGTGATCCGGGCTGGAGAAACTATCTTGCGTTGTTGGCTTATGTCATGACGTCTCCTATTTGGAGTAAGGAGTTAATGGGCAAGGATTTTGACAAGCGGGTGGGTGAATTTATAGATGCACTTAAAGCGGTGTTTCCTACAGCCAGTGAAGAAGATATACACTGGTGCTATAACTATGTGTCGGGTGCTTTGGCGTTAACCTTAGCGCAAACAGGGCGTATTGATCGTCTTTCACAGGGCAAATGTTTATCAACAGACTTTGATTCGGCTTACGAGCGAATGATTCCTTTTGTGGCCGCAGGGTTTAGAGAGGTTTGTGGTTGAGATTCGAACAAGCACTGTTTTTTTAGAGTAGTCACCGTTATTGATAACAGTCGTAAGTCTTTAATGTAGGGTTGTCGATATGGGTTTAAGGCTCTCTTCTATATCTTTGAGATTGGTATTTTTTGAGTTGGAGGGGAGGTTGTGGGGGGCGGCTTGTTGCTGTTCGCAGACATAGTGTCGCAGTCGTCCGACTACGGTGGTCATGATCTCTATGGTTTGGCTGAGCTGGTCCAGTGTCATCAAAATGGTTTCCGTATCAACGGGAACTTTTTTTTGCTCGTTCATAGTTAGGCCTTAATTATTTGAGTGTAAGCCAGCGCCGAATCCTGTCGGCGCGCTATTGTTATCCTCTTACTGCCTGCTATTGCGGTTAAGCCGGGGTATTACTCCCAGCTTAAAGCACCACCGGTTTGATATTCTATTACGCGCGTTTCAAAAAAGTTTTTCTCTTTGCGCAAATCCATAATTTCACTCATCCAAGGGAAGGGGTTAGCTGCGCCAGGGTATTGCTCGGCTAAGCCCAGTTGGTTGAGGCGGCGGTTGGCAATAAATTGCAGGTATTCTTCCATCATGGGGGCGTTCATGCCTAATACGCCTCTGGGCATAGAGTCTTTGGCGTATTCAATTTCCAACTCGGCACCCTCGACGATCATTTGGGTCATTTCTTCCTGGAATTCGGCGGTCCATAAATGGGGGTTTTCTAGTTTGATTTGGTTGATAACGTCTATGCCAAAGTTCAGGTGCATGGACTCGTCGCGCAATATGTATTGGAATTGCTCGGCAATACCGGTCATTTTATTGCGTCTACCCATAGAGAGTATTTGGGTAAAACCACAGTAGAAAAAGATGCCTTCGGTGACGGCATAAAAGCCAACCAAGTTGCGCAGTAATTCTTGGTCATTCTCTGGGGTGCCAGTATTAAATGTGGGGTCAGAGAGTGAGTGGGTGTGGCGCAAGCTCCACGCGGCTTTTTTGGCGATAGAGGGCAGCTCGCGGTACATGTTAAATACCTCGCCTTCATCCATGGCTAAAGACTCTACGCAGTATTGGTAGGCGTGGGTGTGTATGGCTTCTTCAAAAGCTTGGCGCAACAAGTATTGGCGACACTCGGGGTTGGTGATTAGGCGGTATACCGCTAATACCAAGTTGTTAGCGACTAATGAGTCGGCAGTAGAGAAGTAACCTAGTGAGCGCATGACGATGCGACGCTCATCTTCGGTTAAGCCGTTGGGGTTGCGCCATAGGGCAACGTCGGCGGTCATGTTAACTTCTTGTGGCATCCAGTGGTTGGCACAGCCATCCAAGTATTTCTGCCAAGCCCAGTCGTATTTAAAAGGCACTAATTGGTTTAAATCGGCGCGGCAGTTGATCATGGCTTTGTCGTCCACGGTCAAGCGGGCAGCGCCCATTTCTAATTCTTCTAAGCCTGCGGCTACGTCTAGTGACCGCAGATTGTCTCTGGCTTTTTGAACTCTATCGTTAGCGTGTACCGGGCTGGCAGTAGTGGCACTGGCTATAGGCGCAGCCTGTTCGGCGGCAGCGGCGACAACTTGTGGCGCTGGGCTGGCTTGATCTTCGTCAGCGTCGTATTCATCCCAATTCAGCATTACGTCTCTCTCTTTGTCTCTCTGTGTTAGTTGTGGCCTCGCAGCGTTTACGCGTTGAGGCCTTTGTGGTGTGTTATGGCTTGCCGGTTTACTGGCAGGCTTCGCAATCGGGCTCATCTATTGCGCAAGCTTGCGGTACCGGCGCGGGGCCTGCGGGTGCAGCGGCTTGTGACGATACTTTGTTGAGTGAACCTGTCTCTATGGTTGACTTCTCGGTGCCGGTTGCCGCTAAGGCGCGCAAATAGTAAGTGGTTTTTAAACCGCGGTACCATGCCATGCGATAGGTGACGTCTAGCTTTTTACCGGAGGCGCCAGCGATGTAGAGGTTGAGCGATTGCGCTTGATCTATCCACTTTTGTCTGCGGCTGGCGGCGTCGACTAACCAGCGTGGCTCTACTTCAAAGGCGGTGGCGTATAGGGCTTTAATATCGTCGGGGACGCGATCAATGCCTTGTACCGAGCCCTCGTAATATTTAAGGTCGTTAACCATGACCATATCCCACAGGTCACGCGCTTTAAGATCGCGCACTAGGTGTGGGTTTACCACGGTGAATTCACCGGACAAGTTCGACTTAACATAAAGGTTTTGGTAAGTCGGTTCGATAGATTGTGAAACGCCGGTAATATTGGCAATAGTCGCGGTAGGGGCTATGGCCATGATATTAGAGTTGCGTATGCCTTTTTTAACGCGCTCGCGCAGGTGGTCCCAGTCTAAGGTGATAGAGCGGTCGACTTCTATATAGTCGTGGCCGCGGTTATCACAAAGCAGGTCTATAGAGTCGTAAGGCACCTTGCCCTGGCTCCACAATGAACCCTCAAAGCTAGGGTAGGCGCCGCGCTCTTCCGCTAAATCAGCTGAGGCTTGAATGGCGTAGTAGCTAATGGCTTCCATAGAGCTGTCGGCAAAGTCTACCGCCTGCTCTGAAGAGTAGGGGATATGCTGTAGGTATAGTGCATCTTGGAAACCCATCAAACCTAAACCTACTGGGCGGTGACGCAAGTTAGAGGTGCGCGCCTGCGGTACCGAGTAGTAGTTAATATCTATCACGTTATCGAGCATGCGTACGGCCGTTTTAACGGTTTGCTCTAACTTGACCAAGTCTAAACCGTCGGGGCCTATGTGTTGCGCTAGGTTAATTGAGCCCAGGTTACATACCGCGATTTCATCGGCACTGGTGTTAAGGGTGATTTCAGTACACAGGTTAGAGGAGTGAACGACACCAACGTGCTGCTGCGGTGAACGCAGGTTGCAAGGATCTTTAAAGGTAATCCAAGGGTGGCCAGTTTCAAACAGCATGCCTATCATCTTGCGCCATAAGTCTTGGGCGCGTACGGTTTTGTAGTACTTGATCTCGCCGTTATCGCACATGGTTTCGTATTGTGTGTAGCGATCTTCAAAGGCCTTGCCGTAGAGATCATGCAAATCAGGTACGTCATTAGGTGAGAACAGGGTCCACTTACCGTCGTCGAAGACGCGCTTCATAAATAAGTCGGGTACCCAGTTAGCGGTGTTCATGTCATGGGTGCGGCGTCTGTCGTCACCGGTGTTTTTACGCAGCTCGACAAACTCTTCTATATCCATGTGCCAGGTTTCTAAATAAGCACATACCGCGCCTTTGCGCTTGCCGCCTTGGTTTACGGCTACAGCGGTGTCGTTAACCACTTTGAGGAACGGTACTACGCCCTGTGAGCGACCGTTGGTGCCCTTGATGTAGGCACCTAGTGCGCGTACTGGGGTCCAGTCATTACCTAAACCGCCGGCCCATTTAGAGAGCATGGCGTTATCTTGTATGGCGCCGTATATGCCGTGCAAGTCGTCGGGTACCGTTGTTAAGTAGCAAGACGATAATTGTGGGCGCAGGGTGCCGGCGTTAAATAGGGTGGGGGTAGAGCTCATATAATCGAAAGAGCTGAGGAGTTTATAAAACTCAATGGCGCGTTCGTTTTTGTTTTCTTCTTCTGCCGCTAGGCCCATGGCTACACGCATAAAGAAGATTTGTGGCAGCTCTATGCGCACTTCGTTGCTGTGGATGAAGTAGCGGTCGTATAAAGTTTGCAAGCTAAGGTAGTTAAACTGTAGATCGCGGCTGGCGTCTAGAGCGGCACCTATCACGTCCAAGTCATACTCTTTTAGGCCGGGGGAGAGTAGCTCTAGGTCTACGCCCTTTTCTATATAGGCGGGCAGTACTTGTGCATACAGTTGGGCCATCTCGGCCTGCGTAGCTGACTCGGCTATGCCGTAAAAGCTAAGGGCTTCGGAACGCAAATTATCCAGTAATAGGCGAGCGGTTACGTAAGTGTAGTTAGGCTCTTTTTCTACCATGGTGCGGGCCGTCATTACCAGTGAGGTATTCACTTCGGCTGCGGCTACACCGTCATAGAGGTTTTTTAAGGCTTCGCTCAAAATGGCGCTGGCGCTGACGTCGGCTAAGTCGGCACAGGCTTCAGTCACAATAATTTCTAAGCGCCCTAAATCTAAAGGGGCTAAAGAACCGTCGGCTTGCTTAATGCGTATGCTGGGGTGGGCCTTGGTGGGCTCATCGTCGCTTTGTTGCTCGGCGCGTTGACGGGCGTGCTCTTCGCGGTAGAGTACGTAGTCGCGGGCCACTTTTTGCTCGCCGCTGCGCATTAGCGCTAGCTCAACCTGATCTTGTATATCTTCTATGTGGATGGTGCCGCCCGAGGGCATGCGACGTTTAAAGATAACGCTAATTTGTTGCGACAGTTTAGCCACGGTTTCGTGTATACGGCTAGACGCGGCGGCGGTGCCGCCCTCTACCGCTAAAAAGGCCTTGGTGATAGCGACGCTGATTTTTGACTCGTCATACACAACAACAGTGCCATTACGCTTGATAACGCGTAATTGGCCTGGGGCAGTAGCATTAAGCTCTGCTTGGCTGGTGGCTGTGGGTTGTTGTGAGGTGGAGCTCGTAGAGCTGGTTTCAACGTCTGTGTGCATGTGTTCTCCGGAACGTAGCTGTGTGATCACGGGCGATCGGTCAAATAAGGATGCTGTTTTATAGGTTGTTGGTATTGCTGCTGCCTAAGCCTATCGCTAGTGGCCAGTCTCACAGCGGATGCTGCCACAGCAACAGGGTTTATGTTGCTGCTGGCGACAAATGCGCAAGGTCTATTTAGGTTTTGCTGTATACCCCCTTTTGTTCTCCATCTAGATCGCTTAGTAAGTGCTTACTAATAAGGGGTTGGCGACTTAATGCCCTACAGCGATTCTTTTTTTATTCCCCATATATAGGGGTGTTTAAGAAACTGCACACAAGATAATGCGGTTTGAGGTGTTTTGCAAGTTGTATAAGTGGCTAGCAAGCTGTGGATAAAATGTGGGTAAGTGGGCAGGTCGGCAGTTGCTAACCTGCAAAGCTAGTGGCTGAGAACAGTAGCGTTTTTGCAAGCAGATTTGATGAATGTTTTATTAAGATAAACTTTTTCGGCATATAAAAATACCTATGTATGCCTTTTGATTTTTGTGTGTATTTTGACCGTAATTGCCGTGGCTGGGGTTGATGGCAGGCGCTGTTTAATAGTGTGTTTAATTAAGCAGCTGGCAGCTATAGCGGCGCTGTGTTGCCGCTATAGCTGCCGGTGTTAAAACGGTGGGTTTTAGCTGTTGAGCAGCAATTCCATTAAGGCTTTTTGGGCGTGCAGGCGGTTTTCTGCCTCTTGCCAAATCACCGTGTCGGGGCTGTCCATCAGCTCGGCGCTAATTTCCTCGCCGCGGTGGGCGGGTAGGCAGTGCATATAGAGGGCGTCGCTGTGGGCGTGGCTCATGAGCTCGCCGTTGACTTGAAAGCCAGCAAATTGCTTTTCGCGTTCTTTTTGTTCGGCTTCCTGGCCCATAGAGGCCCATACGTCGGTGACGATTAGGTCAGAGCCTTTAGCGGCCTCTGTCGGGCTGCGGAATAGGCTGACGCGATCTTTATTGGCGGCCATTAATTCGCTATGGGGGTCGAAGCCTTTGGGGCAGGCTATGCGCAGTTCAAAATCAAACTGACGGGCGGCGTTGATATAGGAGTGGCACATATTGTTGCCATCGCCCACCCAAGTCACGGTTTTGCCCTGTATGCTGCCGCGTTTTTCGACAAAGGTTTGCACATCGGCCAGCAGTTGGCAGGGATGGTAGTCATCGGTGAGGGCATTGATAACAGGCACCGAAGAGTGCTGGGCAAAGGTCTGCACGGTTTCATGGGCAAAGGTGCGTATCATAATAATGTCTACCATAGAGGACAGTACTCTAGCGCTGTCTTCTATAGGCTCGCCGCGACCTAGTTGGGTATCGCGGGGCGATAAAAACATGGCATGGCCGCCCAGTTGTGACATGCCGGCCTCAAAAGATACCCGGGTGCGGGTAGAGGATTTTTCAAAAACCATCCCCAGTACCTTGCCTATAAAGGGGCGGCCGTGGCCGTCACCGCGCAGTTGCGCTTTCATTTCTATGGCGCGGGCAATCAGGGCGTTAAGCTCACTGGGGCTTAAATCGAGTAGGGTGAGAAAGTGTCTGGTAGTCATGGTGACGTTAGCTTCCCGTTAACTGTTTTGGGGCTGAAAATCATTAACAATATCAGCAACTGTGTTGATGATGGTGTCGGCGTCTTGTTGGCTGGTAATCAGGGGTGGCAGCAGCCGTATGACGCTGCCAGCGGTGACATTAATTAACACGCCGCGTTCGCGGGCACGGTGTACCAGCTCGGTACAGGGGCTGTGCAGTTCTATGCCTATCATTAAGCCTTTGCCGCGCACCTCTTTGAGATGGGGTGAGTCGGCTAGCTGTTGGCTAATACCCTCACGTATGTACTGGCCTATGGTGGTGGCGTTGGCGCACAGTTGCTGGCTTTGTATGGTGTTGATTACGGCCAAGGCTGCAGCACAGCTCAGCGGGTTGCCGCCGTAGGTGGAGCCGTGGTTGCCGGGGGCCAATACCTGCGCCGCTTTACCCTGTGCCAAGCAGGCACCTATAGGGGCGCCGTTACCCAGGCCTTTAGCGGTGGTGACCACGTCGGGTAAAATGCCGTCGTGCTGGTAGGCAAAATAGCGGCCGGTGCGGCCGTTGCCGGTTTGCACTTCGTCTAGCATCATCAGCCAGTTGTTGTTATCGCACACTGTGCGCAGCTCGGCCAAGTAGCCATCAGCTAACACATGCAAGCCGCCTTCGCCCTGTATGGGCTCCATTAGCACGGCGACCACGTCACTATTATTGCTGTGGGCCTGTATGGCGGTTAAGTCGCCAAAGGGCACCCGGATAAAGCCCGCTAGCAGCGGGGCAAAGCCCTCTTGCACCTTGGCATTACCGGTGGCGGTGAGGGTGGCCATAGTGCGGCCGTGAAAGGCGTTGTCCATCACGATAATCTGTGGCGAGTTTATACCTTGCTGGTGGCCGTGTAGGCGGGCAATTTTAATTGCCGCTTCATTGGCTTCGGCACCGGAGTTGGCAAAAAACACATTGTCCATGCCAGATACGTCACAGAGTAATTCGGCCAAGGCTTGCTGCTTGGCGATGCCGTATAAGTTGGAGGTGTGTATGAGTGTGTCGGCCTGCTGCTTGATGGCCTCGCTAACCGCCGGGTGGCAGTGGCCTAGGGCATTAACCCCTATGCCGCTAATGGCATCGAGGTAGGCCTTATTGTCGGTATCATATAAAAACACGCCTTTGCCGTGGCTGAAAGTCACTGGCAGGCGGCCATAGGTGTTCATGATGGCGGTCATGCGAAATCCTAAAAATAACCGGGCTATTTAGCTACTGTACTGTATTAACGACTGACTGTTAGTCACTAACTAATGGTAGGCCCGTAAAAACGCAAAAAGGCAGCGAAAGCTGCCTAGATAAGCAAGCATCATATAGCCATTGCATCGGCTTGGCAATGGCCTCAACAGGAGGTGATAAGGGGGAGCGCATCGCGGCTAAATACAGGGTATAATGCCTATCTTTACGCGTAGTCATTCCGTTGGGGGTGGCCGTGGTATTGTCAGTTTTAGGTAAAGGTATAGTAATGGACATCACAGAAACTCTGAAAGAACAAATCGAAAGCAACCCTATTCTTTTATACATGAAGGGCTCGCCCAATCAGCCACAGTGTGGTTTTTCGGCGCGTACCGTGCAGGCGTTAATGTCTTGCGGCCAGCGTTTTGCTTTTGTGGATATATTAAGCAACCCCGATGTGCGTGCGCATTTACCCGCCTACGCTAACTGGCCGACCTTCCCACAATTATGGGTAGATGGCGAGCTAATCGGTGGCTGCGATATTGTTTGTGATATGTTTGATAAGGGCGAGCTAAAAACCCTAGTCGACGAATCGGCCACTAAGCACGGTGTTACCGAATAAGTACGCTATTGTTAAAAAGCCCGCTAAGGCGGGTTTTTTTATGTCTACGATCTGCCCCTGCTTGGCAAGCTGGCCAGTTTGTGGATAAACCTATTTGTGGATAAATAAGCCGATAAAATAAATACTTAGGCTATTCTATTAAGCGTATTCTTAAACTACTTAAGTTTGCTGTGCAGGGGCACCACCATCACTACATCAACCGCTAATCCCATAGATATAGAAATACCCGGCTATAAGTTGATACGCCCTTTAGGTAAGGGGGGGATGGCGACGGTATACCTAGCCATACAGCAAAGCTTTGATCGCGAAGTGGCGCTAAAGGTGATGGCTGCCTCGCTGTCGGAAGATGCCGACTTTAGCGAGCGCTTTATTCACGAGGCGAAAGTGGTGAGCCGTTTAATCCACCCGCATATAGTCACGGTGCACGATGTCGGTATACACAAGGGCCATCACTATTTATCTATGGAGTATGTGCCGGGGCGCGAATTAAAGAATTGCTTGGCTGAGCTCAGTGGCGATGACATTTTACGGGTGCTACGTGAGATAGGTTCGGCGTTAGATTTTGCCGGTCAAAAAGGCTATGTACACCGCGATGTCAAACCCGAAAATATCATGCTGCACGCAGAGAGCGGCCGCGCCGTGCTGATGGACTTTGGTATAGCCAAGGCCGACGATGTAGCCAGCGGCCTCACCCAAACTGGTATGGCTTTAGGTACGCCCTATTATATGAGCCCCGAGCAGGCGCGTGGGCAAAAGGTGGATGGCCGCGCTGATTTATATAGCCTAGGCATAGTGTTTTATAAAATGCTGCTGGGCACCGTGCCCTACGACGGCGACTCAGCGGTGACCATAGGCATAAAACATATTTCAGAGCCCGTGCCCGAGCTGCCCATACGGCTGGCCGTGTTCCAGCCTATACTCAACAAGCTTCTAGCTAAGAATAGGGAGCAGCGCTACCAGCGCGGCGCGGAATTAGTGGCAGACTTAGCGCGCATGTCGGGTGCGGTGATCGATAAATCCCGCAAACAATATTTTAATAACGCTGCGACCAAAAAAGCAGCCTCTATGGCCTTTAGCGGCAACCATAATGACACCGTGTTGCGCGCCCAAGCCAGCCAGCAAATTCCCGCCGCCGCTACCGGGCCCTCAGTGCTATGGTTATTGCCGGTGCTGTTAGTGGCGGCCTTGGCTGGCGCTTATTATTTTCTGTTTGGCCTACAGCTTCCCCCCAGTGCGGCGGCTCAGCAAGTGGCCCTAGAACGATTGGGCTTGGTAGAAAAACCTAAGCTGACTTTAGAGCAATTATTAACGCCCGCGATTGAGCCAGTGGCAGAGCAAGTTGTTGTTGAGCCGATTACTGGCAGTGATCCACTCGCAGTGGGTGCGGACGAGACTCAGCAAGCCCTTGCGCCTGACACCCAAACTGCATCACAAGCGACAGGGTCAGAAACAGAGATAGCATCGGCGGCCGAACCTATCCAGCCGACATTAGCGCAGCAGGTGGCTGAATTAGAACAGGCCTATGCGGTAGACCTTGAGCAGCTGCCGGCCTTAATCGCCGCTTATCAAAACCTATTGGCCGAACAGCCAGGGCATGCCGGCGCCAGCCAAGGCTTGGCGACGCTAGAAAGTGAGTTGTTGGAAAATGTCGCTGCCGCCTTAGATCAGCAAAACAGTACTGATGAGCAACTGGCGGTGACGGAGGCTACACTGGTGGGGGCGTTGGCTTATTTCCCCGATTTAGAAAACAACAAGCGCTATCAGCGCCTGCGCAGTAAGCTCAGTGATCAGCAGACACTGCAGCAGCAATTAGCGCAGGCTGAACAATTATTTGCGCAAGAGCAGTGGTTAAGCCCGCCAGAGCAGAATGCCAAGGTGTATTATGATGCCGTGTTGGCGGTGGATGCCGACAATGCTAAAGCCCGTGACGGTTTGCAGCGTATTACTCAGGCCTATTATCAAAAAGCCCTAGCCGCCAACCAGCAGGGCCGTTATCAAAGTGCTTTAAGTTTTATCGCCAAAGGTTTGAGTGTTAATGCCGCGCACAGTGAGCTAAAACAACTACAAAGCCAAGTGCAAGCAGCGCAAGCTAAGCAGCAAAAAATAACAACCTTGTTGGTGGAGGCTGAGCAATTGGCGCAACAGGGGGCGATTTTTGGCGGCCACATCACCGCCGTGCAAACCTTGCAAGAGGTGTTGGCTATAGCGCCCGGCAATAGCCAGGCTCGGGCACAACTGCAGGGGTTTACTGAGCAATTAAATCAGCAGGTGCAGGGGCATATTAGGCGGCGCGAGTTAGACTTGGCGCAGCAGGTTCTCTCCCCCGCTTTGGATTTGTTGCCGGCTAATACGTTGTTACAAGCCAGTCAGGCCGAAATTGATGCCCTGCAACCGGTAATAGAGCGGCTAAAGTTAAGTGGCGAGCCTATTACTGATTTAGCGCAAAATCTGCCCGAACAATTTAAAGCTAGTAGGGTGTTACATATAGGCTTTAGTTACAATAATTTTGCTGACAGCACCACGGTGTTACAGGCTACCCTATACGACGGTGAGCAAACCGTACAAATTGCCGCGGTGCCGGTTATTGTTAGTGGCCAGGCAGGCAACAACTTTTTTAAAATTAAGCGGCCGGTAGAAGGGTTTAAAGCTGGCGGTTATCGCTTAGAAATTTTATTAGCTAATAAAAATATTTACAGTCAATCATTTGTGATTAAGCCATAAGGGTATAGAGATGAATAAAAAAGTGATAATGGTGGCTATGGCCTCATTGCTGGCGGCCTGTCAAACCCCGCCGGATATACAGCAGTTACAAAATGAAAAAACTGGTTTGCAAAATCAATTAGAGGAAGCTAATTCCTATATCACCCAGCTGAAATCCGATGAGGCAAATTTACAGCGTGAGATGGCCGAGCGCGACAGGGTGATAGGCGTGTTAAGCGGTGAGAAAAACTCGCGGGTAGTGACCTCTACCCAATTGCGCGGTCAGGTGCGCCAGTTTGTGCAGCAGCAAGTTGATGCCTTAAAAAGCTTTTTGCTAGAGGGTAATTTGCTGGACTATATAGGCGGTGAGTTGGTTGAGCGCACCGCTATAGATGAGCAACCTTTATTAGTCGTGGACTTAGCCAATGCCGTACCCAAAGATGGTTCGCTGACTAGTGTAGGCGGACATTTTATACGCTCGGGCAATTTACGGGTGAAAGTCATGCGTAGAGTTGAAGATAGTTTAGTGGTGGTATGGGAAAGTCAAACCCTAGTGATTAAAGACGCCGGCCTGCAAAAAGTAAGCTTTTCCGTAAGCGTGGGGGTGCAGCAAGGCGATGTGATTGCCTATTATTTATCTGACCCCGGTATGGTGGGTTTTGATACCGGTACCGGTAATAGCCGTTATTTAACAGAGGATGTGAGTTTTGGTAAGGCTATACGTCAGTCTTCGCTATTAGGTGAGCAGCAGCGTCGCTCATACTCACTGGGTGTTTATGGCTTGTTGGATACTTAAGTAAATGGCACGAAAAAAAGCTGACACACCTATGTGTGTCAGCTTTTTTATATCAGTAGTTTTTGAACTTATAATTCTAATGAATATTTAAAATATTGTTCTTCTTTTTGATAACCCAGATCTGCATATAGGGCTTGGGCAGGGTAATTATCTACCGCTGTTTCTAAATCTATACGCTGGGCTTTGCATTCTTTGGCGTAGGCTTTGGCGTGGTTCATTAAGGTTCTGGCTACCCCTAATTTTCTGGCGCTGCTGTCCACATATAAATCGTATAAAACAAAAATAGATGCGGCCTCTAGTGAGCAATAACTGCGATAGAGCTGGGTAAACCCCACTGCAGTGCCGTCGCTGGTATAGGCAATAAAAATAGTGGAGCTGTTATTGTCTATATGACTTTTAAGATAGTCGGTAGCCAATTTGATATTACTGCGTTCGCGGTAAAACTGTCGGTATAGGTCAAAGAGATGGGCGGCGTCGGCTAGCTGTTTAGGCCCTGCTTTAAGCACTGTTAGGCTGTTGTCGGCGGTAGAGAGTTGTGGGTTTTTAGCACTGGGTTGGGCGGGCATGGTAAAGCGCCAAGGGAATACACTGGCTAAAAATGCGTGGCATAAGGTCATGGCTTGCTCGCGGTCAAAATCTTCACCGGCGTAGAGTATGTCGTGCCAAGTGTCATCGATAATGCCTTGTATGCCGCTGGCTATAGCGCGGGCGTTCATCACTTGTTGTTTGTCGGCACGCTGAATAATTTCAGTACAGAGGTTGAGTACTAGCTCAAAGTTATTACTGTCGCGACTACCGCAGATACGTTTGTAATCCTCCCTAGCCCAGCGTTCAGCTGAAAAAGCATTCCATACCGCCACTTTGCGGTGCTCGGTAATTTCGGGGTCTAGTTGAGCGTTGATAATGGCCAGCAGGCGTTTGCCGGGGTCGGTGCCGGCTTTATGGAGGGCAGTGCTAATATTTTGATCTAATTCTTCGGCTACAGATTGCAGCGTTTCCAATAATAGGGCTTCTTTGCTGGCAAAATGAAAATTGACTGAGCCTGCGGTTAAGCCGGCACCGGCGGCAATTTTGGCTAGGGTTAGTTGCGATAGCCCAAACTCAGAGATGGCGCTGAGGGTGGCTTCAATAAGCAGGCGTTTGCGTTCGCTTTGTATGGCTGCACCGACATGGGTTTTGCTGCTGGACATAGTGGGGGCTCGCTGTGATTGTTTCCTTGAGGAATAAGTATTTTATACGCCTGTTTAGTCAATTAAATATCCGTATAATCAGCCAAAGTAAAGCAGCTCTGATAACGCAATGCTAGTTATTTTCTCGCTATGCTTGCAGTGCTTGGTATACCGTTACCTGCGGCGCCCACCGTCAGCCGCTGGGCCGCAGTTAATAAGCTATGCTGTAAGCGTTAAACCTATCAGAGTCAGCTTGCCCTAAGGTATAGAGCTATACGTGTTTGTGACATTAGTTATCGTCTTGGCTGTGCGCTTTTTAAAAGAGAGTGGGCTGCTAAAGATAGATGTGATGATTTACCCAATCGAAACCTGAGAAAGAGAGTCGTAGTTATGAGTGATACCGAACAGGCCCAAACCTATTGCCTGGTTATATCTTGCCCCGATGCGGTGGGTATCGTTGCCGAAGTCAGTAAATTTGTTGCCGAGCACGATGGCTCTTTTGTTGAGTCTAACCACTATACCGATGTGCCGGGTGCTTGGTTTTACATGCGTAATGTCATTAACGCTGACTCACTATCGATTAGTATTGCAGAGTTTCGCAAGCAGTTTCAGGCGGTTGCCGATAAGTTCGACATGATATGGACTGTGCGTGGCTCTAACGAGAAACAAAAAGTGGTGCTTTTGGCTAGCCACGCCTCACACTGTTTGGCTGATCTTTTATACCGCTGGCATAGTAATGAGCTGAACTGTGAGATTCCCTGTGTGGTGTCTAATCACGAAAACCTGCGCAGTATGGTTGAGTGGCACGGTATACCGTTTCATTACTTGCCGGTTAACAAAGACAACAAGGCCGAAGCGTTTAAACAGATGAATGAAATCATCGGGCGTCACAATGCCGATACTGTGGTGCTGGCCAGATATATGCAAATTATCCCGCCAGAGCTATGTAGAAAATTTGCCGGCCGCTTGATTAATATCCATCACAGCTTCCTGCCTTCATTTATAGGCGCCAACCCTTACCAAAAAGCCTATGAGCGCGGTGTTAAGTTAATAGGCGCGACTAGCCACTACGTCACCGAAGATTTGGATGAAGGCCCTATCATTGAGCAAGATGTGATACGGGTAAATCACAGCTGCTCTAAAGAAGACTTGGTGCGTCTGGGTAAGGACGTAGAAAGTTCGGTGCTATCCAGAGCCTTGCGCTATCATTTAGATGACCGAGTTATTGTGCGTGGCAATAAGTGTGTTGTTTTCCAATAAGCACACTTAAGCTACAGAGCTACAGACATCTAGAGGATAAAAAATGAAAACGCGTGCGGCAGTTGCCTTTCAAGCGGGTAAACCCTTAGAGATAGTTGAAGTTGATTTACAGGGCCCACAGGCGGGCGAAGTATTAGTAGAAATTATGGCCACCGGTGTGTGCCATACCGATGCATTTACCCTGTCAGGTGATGACCCCGAAGGGGCCTTCCCGGCGATTTTAGGACACGAAGGTGCGGGCATAGTACGTGAAGTGGGTAAAGGTGTTACCTCGCTAAAGCCTGGCGATCATGTTATCCCGCTATACACGGCCGAGTGTCGCAACTGTAAATTTTGTTTAAACCCCAAAACCAATTTATGCCAAGCGGTACGCGCCACTCAGGGCCAGGGTCTAATGCCCGACGGTACCAGCCGCTTTTCTTTAGATGGCGAGCCAATTTTGCACTATATGGGGTGCTCTACTTTCTCTAACTTCACGGTATTGCCAGAAATTTCCCTAGCCAAAATCCGTAAAGACGCGCCCTTCGATTTAGCCTGTTATATAGGCTGTGGTGTTACTACCGGCGTGGGTGTGGTGGCCTTTGATGCCAAGGTTGAGCCCGGCTCCAATGTGGTGGTGTTTGGTTTGGGTGGCATAGGCTTGAATGTGATTCAGGGCGCCAAGATGGTGGGGGCCAATAAGATTATTGGTGTCGACATCAACCCTTCTAAGGTTGCCATTGCCAAGCAGTTTGGCATGACCGACTTTATCAACCCCAAGGAAGTCGACAATGTAGTTGATGCCATAGTGCAGGCTACCGACGGCGGTGCTGACTACAGCTTTGAGTGCATAGGTAATGTTAATACCATGCGTCAGGCCTTAGAGTGCTGCCACAAAGGTTGGGGGGAGTCTTACATCATCGGTGTGGCGGGTGCCGGCCAAGAAATTAGCACCAGGCCCTTCCAGTTAGTGACCGGCCGAGTCTGGCGTGGTACGGCTTTTGGTGGTGCCCGTGGTCGAACTGACGTGCCTAAGGTAGTGGACTGGTTTATGGATGGAAAAATCAATATTAAAGATTTAATCACTCATAAAATGCCTTTGCAGGACATTAACAAAGCCTTTGATTTAATGCACTCCGGCGAAAGCATACGCTCAGTCGTTGAATTTTAGGCTGAGTTTTTGGCCGAGCTTTAAAGCCAAGCTCAATACTGCACTACACTAGTAGCAGTTAAAACAGACGGGTAACTTAGGTTGCCCGTTTTTGTTGGTAACTAGATTACAGCAGGAGGCCCCACCAATGAGCAACAAGCAGCCAGAGTTTTTAGCCGAAGAATACGGCATTTACGGCAATATCTTCAGCTATATGGGTTTTCCCCTTTCCCGTGACCTAGCGGATGATGACGTTGATGTGGTGGTTATGGGTATACCTTACGACTTGGCCACCAGTGGCCGAGCGGGTACCCGTGGCGGCCCCAATGGTATACGCCAAGCTAGCGGCAACCTGCGCTGGGAAGAAAAGCGTTGGCCTTGGTCATTTTCTATAGACGATAAAATCACGGTTATAGACTACGGCGATGTGCAATTTGAATGCGGCAATAGCGAGGCTATGCTGGAATTGGTCGAAGCTGAGGCCAGTAAAATACTCGCTGCGGGCAAAACCCTGCTAAGTTTAGGGGGCGATCACTTTGTTACCTTACCGTTGCTACGCGCTCACGCCAAAATCCATGGCAAGTTATCGCTGATTCATTTTGATGCCCACACCGACACCTATAAAGAAGAGGTGAAATACTCCCACGGCACCATGTTTTATCACGCCCCTAAAGAGGGCTTGGTAGACCCCGAACGCTCCGTGCAAATTGGCATACGCACAGAATACAACCCCGAGGGCCACGGCTACCAAGTGTTGGATGCCGACACCGTCAATGAGCAGTCAGTAGCGGCAACAGTGGCAGCGATTAAAGCGCGAGTGGGTGATCGCCCTGCTTACTTAAGTTTTGATATCGATGCCCTAGACCCGGCCTACGCGCCCGGCACGGGCACGCCCGTGGTGGGTGGCCTGAGTAGTAACAAGGTTTTACAGATTTTACGCGGCATAGCCGACTTAAATATCGTCGGTTACGATTTGGTAGAAGTGGCCCCAGCTTACGATCATGCAGAAATCACCTCCCTAGCCGGCGCCTCGCTGGCATTACAGTTTCTATATATGCATGCGGCCAAGCGCTAAGCTTTTATTCCCTATGATGGCCGCAGCTAGCGCTAGGCTTAACTGAAAAATAAAACAGGGCTGACCGTTCTGTTGGCGCTTATTGCTTGGCTGAGCTATTGTGTTAGAGGTGTTGCGGCAAAGGATATAACGGCTAGCTATATTGGATGCTTTTATAATTGTTAAATCATTGAATCCACGCTAGGTAGAGTATGTTAGCTTACACCTACATCGGCCATTAAGGCCGTGTTGCTAAACCGTATTTGCTCAGGATGCTGTGGTACAAAAATAAGGATATGACGGTATCTCTGGGGCTGTGATTGTAGCCTGTTGCTTAATCCTGTTTTTTAAATCTGTTATCTACATTAAAAAGAGAGCGCTATAGGTGTGAGTAATGCTATGGGTGACGTTCAATATACCTTAAATAATAACAATCACATTGTTGCGGTTAATCAGTCTTTTATTAATTTTGCCCGTGATAATGACTGGGATTTTGATAGCAAGGTGCTTATTAATAGCCCTTTGTCGCAATATATTGACGGTGAAGAAACCAAGCTATTAACCGAGTTATTAATTAGTCGCGTGCGCGCGAGTGGTTTGGGGGTAAGCTTGCCGTTTAGGTGTGACTCCGCTGATAAACGCCGGTATTTAACGATGACGATAACGCCTGTTACTCACGGTTTACTCAGCTTTAATAGTTGTTTGACCAAGGAAGAGCCTAGGGGGCGCATTGATTTTTTGAAAGACCATCGGCTTGATGCTGGCCACCCTGAAATGATCTGTATGTGCAGTTGGTGTAATCAGTTTAAGGTGTCTAGTAAGTTGTGGGTCGAAGTTGAAGAGGCGATTGATAGGCTCTATTTGTTTTCAGATCGTTATAAAGGCCAGCGTATTAGCCATGGTCTTTGCCCAGAGTGCAAGGATGTGATGTTGAAGTCTGCAGGAGGGGAATAAATGCGTTTACTGGTAGTAGAGGATGATGATGTGTTGCGCCAGATGATGGCTGAAAAGCTAATGCATGAGGGCTATGAGGTTGTTACGGCTGTGGATGGTGAGGATGCGATACGGCAAATAGCTAAGCAATACTTTGACTGCGTGCTAACCGATATCTTCATGCCGAATAGGGATGGCTATGAAGTTATTCAGGCTTTAACTAATTCCGGCCTGGCAACTAAAATTATTGCGATTAGCGGCATGCCGGAAACAACGGAAATGGGCAAAGACTGTCTTAAAATTGCCACTATTTTAGGGTCACATTCGGTGATAAGAAAGCCTTTTGACTTTGCTGACTTATTACAAACGGTCAACGATCTGGTAGCCGGCGCAAGCTTATACAAGCGTATCTAAGCAGCTGCGCTCAAAGGGCGTAATTTCATTGATGCGCTGCTCACGAACTTTATTAGCCCATTCCGCATCGGCAATCAGCGCGCGGCCCACCGCAATAAAATCAAAATCTTGATTGTGTAGGCCATCCCCCAACTGCTGTACGTTCGACACCTTCGATAAATGACGCTCCTCGGGCTGGCTCCATAGCTCCCAGCCAAACTCGGTATCTAAACCCACGCTACCTACCGCTATTACCGGCTTGCCGCTGAGTTTCTTCACCCAAGCCGCCATGGTTAACGGTGAGTCGGCAAAAGCCGGTTGCCAAAAGCGACGGGTACTGACGTGGAAGATATCCACCCCGGCCTTGGCCAAGTGATTCACAATAATCGACAGCTCATCGGGGTTGCTGGCGATAGTCGCCTTATAGTCTTGCTGCTTCCACTGTGAAAAGCGAAATACGATGGGGAAGTCTTTACTGACCACTGCCCGTATCGCGCTAACAACGTCGCAGCCAAGGCGCAGCCGGTTTTCTAAAGAGCCGCCATATTGGTCGTTGCGTTGATTCATCTCGGCCCAAAAGAATTGATCAATTAAATAGCCGTGCGCAGCGTGTATTTCTATACCGTCAAAGCCCATGCTCTCGGCCTGTAGAGCGGCCTTTACATAAGCAGAGGTAACATCGTCTATGTCTTGCTGGCTCATGGCTTTTACTTTGAGTTGGTCATCTTTACCGCGTAGCTCCATGGGGCCGTAACCTGGGGCGCTGGGGTTGGGTCCGGCAGCGCCGGGGCGTCTCACCGCACCCACATGCCATAGCTGGGGGATAATTTTACCACCCGCACGATGCACAGCACTGAGCACTTCAGCCCAGCCCGCTAAGGCGTCGTCGCCATAAAAGCGCGGCATATTGTCGGGGTAGGCACTGGCTCCTTGGTGATCTATAAAAGTGCCTTCAGTAATAATTAAACCCACCCCGCCTTCTACGCGGCGGCGGTAGTAATCGGCCACCTGCGGGCCGGGTACGCCGCCCTCACAGTGCTCCCGCGACATGGGTGACATGACTATGCGGTTGGGCAGTTCGCCAGTGCCAAAGCTAACCGGTGAAAACAGGGCGTGTAGGGTGCTGTCAGTCATAGGGGTTCTCAAGCAGGGCTTATAATGGAGGGCGAAAACTGTGCCGCATTCTATCCTAGTTTGCGGCCATAAAAAAACCGAGCGTTAAGCTCGGTTGCTGTTTTGTGTCAGCGCGTTAGTGTTGCAACTCGTGCTTAAACGATTTGGTTTAACGCCTGCTCTAGTCTAGCGGTGGTGCCGGTTATGTCGTTAAGTTTATCCAAGCCAAATAAACCTATGCGAAAGGTTGAGTAATCGGCAGGTTCATCGCATTGCAGCGGTACCCCGGCGGCAATTTGCACGCCTATGTCGGCAAACTTTTTACCGTTTTGAATCAGACTGTCATCGGTGTAGCAGACAATAACACCAGGGGCTTGAAAGCCCGGCGCGGCGACGCTTTTAAAGCCTTTGCTGTGCAGTAAACCACAGACACTATCTGCCAAGGCAAATTGTTGCTGGCGTACCTTATCAAAGCCCAGCTGTTCGGTTTCTTGCATGATCTCATGAAAGCGCACCAGCGAGTCGGTAGGTAGGGTGGCGTGATAGGCATGGCCGCCATTTTCATAGGCGTTCATAATCTCTTTCCACTTTTTCAGGTCACAGGCAAAGCTGCTACTGGTGGTGTTTTCGATTTTTTCTAGGGCGCGGTCGCTCATCATCACTAGACCGCTGCAAGGTGAGGCGCTCCAGCCTTTTTGCGGCGCGCTAATCAATAGGTCAACACCGGTGGCTTGCATATCTACCCAGGCGCAGCCCGAGGCTATGCAGTCTAAGACCATTAAACCGCCCACTTCATGGGTGGCGGCGGCCATTTGCTGTATATAGTCATCGGGTAAAATGATGCCTGAGGAGGTTTCCACGTGGGGGGCAAACACCACCGCTGGTTTGTCGGCTTTAATGGCGGCGACTACTTCTGCTATGGGGCAGGGCGCGAAGGCCGCTTGTGGGCCGTCTTCTATAGTGCGCGCCTTCATTACCGTGGTGGCTGAAGGAATGTTGCCCATCTCTAAAATTTGGCTCCAGCGGAAGCTAAACCAGCCATTGCGCACGACTAGGCATTTTTCATTATTAGCGAACTGTCTGGCGACAGCTTCCATGCCATAGGTGCCACCACCGGGTATTAGTGCTACGCCTTGGGCCTTATAAACCTTTTTTAAAGTGGTTGAAATGTCGCGCATTACCGCTTGGAATTTTTGTGACATATGATTGAGCGAACGGTCGGTAAATACGACTGAAAACTCTTGCATACCGCCTGGGTCGACGGCCGGTGTTGAATGGGTCATAAGCTAACTCTTGTTATTAATGAGGTGAATTAGTAGGGGGTTATATACTTAGCCATAGTAGCATTCAGCAATGCTAGCCACACCTTAGCGCGGGAAACACTGTTGTGACAATAGCCTTTAGGTGTTTGGGCGGCACTGCTGGTGAGGCCGTTCTTAAATGGCGATTTATCCCTAGACTTTCACGAGCCTGAGTACAGGCTCTTACTGTAGTTAAATGTCTTTATATTCGCAAAAAGGGTCGTAACTGCTACAGTAAACATGTTATTTATCAATAATATAGTGGCCGGACTGGCCGTTGTACTTTTTTATAATAGTAGGTGTATTGACTTTGTTTAGTGACTATTTTAGCCCGTTGAGGGCTTGGTCTCACTGTGGCTGACAGTGATGCTGAGAATGAGCCGCGCGCGCCTCACCGTACTAAGCTGCAGCGCAAGCAAACCGATAGTAAACTCGCCAACCTGTTTAGGCAGCTGGCTCTGTCTTTTCTGTGGGTATCCATTGGCTTTATTGTCATTATTACCGCTTTATTGTGGCACTTTGCCGATACGGTTGATAAAGAAAAAGTTCAGCACTCCATCACCTCCACCGAAAGCCAGTTGCGGCGTGTGGGTAAAACCTTGGCTGTGCAAACTAAGGATTCTGCCTGGTGGTCGCATAGCATAGAAAATATACTGGTGAATAAAAGCGAGGAATGGCTGGCGATTAACTTTCGAGACTACCTAGCTGATAGCTACGGTTTGGCTGGAGTGTTAGTGCTAGAGGAAAATTATCAGCCTGCATATGCAGAGCGCTATGGCAAAGAAGTGCCCGCTGATGATTATCTGGGTTTTGATGCTCAGGCCTTACAGCTGCTAATCAATCAAACGCAGGCCTCACCACTGATAGAGCCTATACCCTATAGTGGTTTTATTATCCGCGGTGCTGAGCTGTATTGGGTGGCCGCATGCGCTATGAGCAATGAAGACCCTCAACAGGTTTTACCTCCGGGTAGCCTGCGCCCCAGTTTACTATTTATACGTAGTTTTAATGATTCTCGCAGTGAAATCGCCGAGGAAATTGGCCTGTTAGATATGCAGTGGTCAACAAGCGCTAACGATAAGTCGAATTATGTGTCGTTGCCTATAGAGGATAACCACGGTAATACTCTCGGTTATATTTCCTGGACCTTGGATCTTCCCGGCAGGGGTCTGCTGTTGCAATCCCTTAAATGGGCTTCGCCATTATTTTTATGTGCTGTGATACTGGCTGGCTTTATGCTGCGGCGTTTTCGTGCTACTTCTATGAAAGTAGAAAATATGACGATTGAGGCTGCGTTGCTAAAAAACAGCCAGCAATATTTTCAGTCCATGGCTGATGATGCGCCGGTATTAATGTGGGAAACCAATCACAAGGCTCACATTGTTTATGCTAATAAACGTTTTAAAAGCCTATTGGGGCGAACGCTTAATAAGGACAAGGTGCTGAGCTTATATGATTTAGTGGCCGAGCGTGATCGTGAAGTAATGCGGGCCTTTTTTGAAAATAGCAAAGTTGATAACGACCCTAAAGGCCATGAGTTTAGAGTGCTGGACTATAAAGGTGATATCAACTGGTTGTTTGTAGTCTGCGCCAGGCAGCATCGCAGCACAGATAGCGAACCGCGTTATATTTTTAGTGCCAACGATGTTACTGAACGTAAAGCGGTGGAGCAAGAGTCTTGGTACCGGGCTAATTATGATGAGTTAACCCAGTTGCCCAACCGCAGTTTATTTCAAAACCGCCTAGCCCAAGGTTTGAAAACCAGCGCCCGCAATCAAAGCAGTTGCGCGTTGATGTTTATCGACTTAGATAACTTTAAAAATATTAATGACTCTCTGGGTCATAGTGCTGGCGACCACGTGTTGCAAGAAGCGGCTAAACGGATACGCGATAGCATAAGAGAAACAGATACCGCCGCACGTTTGGGGGGCGATGAGTTTGTATTGCTGCTACTAGCCGAAACCGGCAGCCCTTTATTTGATCAAGTCGCTAATCGGGTATTAAAAGAATTAGCTAAGCCTTTTGCGCTGGAACATGGCGAGGTCTATTTGTCGGGTAGCATAGGCATAGCTATGTACCCAGAGGACGGCGATAGCGACGAAACCTTAATGATGAATGCTGATACCGCGATGTATCATGCTAAGCGTGCAGGTCGCAACCAGCTCAGTTATTACGCGCCAGTTATGAACGCCAAGTTAAAGGCTGCACTGCAAATGGAAGTGGACTTGCGCAAAGCCATTAATGAGCGGGAATTGTTTTTGGTGTATCAACCTATATTTAATGTAAAGCATCAAGCTATGGTGGGGGTGGAGGCCTTGGTGCGCTGGCGCAGAGCCGATGGCTCACTGGTTTTTCCTGACGACTTTATCCCCTTGGCCGAGCAAACTGGTTTAATCGTTCCCTTGGGTGGCTATGTATTAGAAGGGGCCTGTCAGCAATTGCAGCAATGGCATCAGCAGGGCTTGGACTTATCGATGTCTATTAATGTCTCTCCGGCACAACTGCGTGAAGAGGATTTTTTGACGCATTTAAGTGCTTGTTTGCAGCGCTACGCTTTAGACCCGAAAAAAATACAGTTGGAGTTGACCGAGAAGATTTTTATAGAAAGTACTGAGCAAATAATACATACCTTAGATACTCTTTCTGATTTAGGCGTGCATCTGGCAATAGATGATTTTGGCACTGGTTATTCATCGTTAAGTTATTTACAAAAAATGTCTGTGGATGTGTTGAAGATTGATAAAAGCTTTATGGACTTAGTGCTAGAAGAAACAGAAAGCGCTATGTTGGTTAAGGCCATGATAGCTATGGCCCATAGCCTGAATTTAACAGTAGTAGCTGAAGGTGTGGAGACTCAGGAGCAACAAGACTTTTTAGCGGCGGAGGGCTGTGAGCGCGGCCAGGGCTATTTTTATGGCCGGCCAGTAGAGCCTGAGCAACTAGCCTCTTATTTTAATGATTATGTGCTGAGTTAAAGGCTGCGCATAACCCTGTATGTAAAACTTAGAGTGCATCCGGCAAACTGGCCAGCATGGACTGTAGTGCGGCTTTTAAGCGCTGTTTGCGTAACTCTGCGCTTAGCGTGGGCTCTATGTATATTTCTACCTCGCCGCGCCAGGCGGTTTTGCCGTTGGGTTTGTTAATAATTAATAATAAGCTGCCCCTTTGTTCGGCATTATTGTCACTACCCAGGCCGGCATCTATGCCGTAATGTTGCTGCAAATTATTATTTTGGGCTCGGTGACTATAAGTGACTATGCCTTGTAAATAGTAATCGCCATCATCATTATCGTTTTGTATATGATAGCCTTTACTACTTAATTGCTGGTTAAGCTCTTGTTGTATCAACTCGGTTTGCTGCGTGGGCGGTGTATCTTGGCCGGCATCCATCACCTTGAGATCCCCTTGCCAGGTGAATATATCACCGCTGCGGGGTTTAAAATTGCTGCTGGCTTTGCTAACGGTAGTAATGGTGTGGCGCTTAAAAGCGGGGGCCGTTGTGGTGGTCGTGCTTTGGCAGGCACTTAGTAGTGCTAGCAGTGGCAGGGCTAGGATAAATACTGAGGCTAAAGATTGGCGCTTGCGTATACTCTTCATAATAATAGACGTTAACTTAGGGTTGTTAGTGGGGCTGCTAGTTGCAGACCTTAGTTGTAGTTTATAAGTCTAGCCGATTCACTGTTGTTGACAATAGTTACGAGCCAGCTTTTTTAACAGCAGTGCTGAGTTGCTTGAGGGTATAGCACCCTCATGCGTCTCTCTTAGGTATAAAAACAATAATGCACTTAGTGCATAGCAAAGGTTAAAGGCGTTAATCATGTTTAAAACTTGGCCTAGGTTACTGTGCATATGGGTAATGTTCTTGGGGTTGTCGGCCTGCGGTGGCGGTGAAAGCAATGTTAGTAAGGGTAATAGAGAGGGCATTTTACATTTTGGTAATGGCACCGAGCCGCAAGAGTTAGACCCCCACGTGGTAACCGGAGTACCGGAGCATCATATAATAACGGCCTTATTAGAGGGGCTGATTAGTAAAAACCCCGAAACCTTAGAGCCTGAGCCTGCGGTAGCCGAGAGCTGGACAGTTAGTGACGATGCGAAGGTCTATACCTTTCAGCTACGCGCTACGGCGCGCTGGTCTAATGGTGACACGATGACTGCCGAGGACTTCGTTTGGTCTTGGCAGCGGGCTTTGTTGCCCGAGCTGGGTAATCAATATGCTTATATGTATTTTCCTATAGTCAATGCCGAGGCCTTTGCCAATGGCGAGCTTAGTGACTTTTCGCAGGTAGGGGTTAAGGCTATAGCACCACTAACGTTGCAAGTGACCTTAAATAACCCCACCCCGTTCTTCCTGCAACTACTCGATCATTACGCCATGTATCCCGTGCATAGAGCCACCATAGAAAAGTTTGGCCAGCCAGGTGAGGCGGGCACGCTGTGGACCCGCGCCGGAAATTTTGTCGGTAATGGTCCCTTTGTGTTGCAGCAATGGGATTTAAACAAAGTGCTAAAGGTAACAAAGAATCCACTTTACTGGGACGCCAATACGGTTAAGTTAAACGGTATTTATTTTTATCCCACCGAAAATATCACCACCGAAGAACGTATGTTTAGAGTAAGCCAACTGCACTATACCAACGATGTGCCCACCGAAAAAATTGCTATTTACCAGCGAGATAAACCCCAGAAAATTAGAGTGTCGCCTTATTTAGGTACGTACTTTTATAGGCTGAATACAGGCTTGCCACATTTAAGTGATGTGCGGGTGCGCAAGGCTCTAGCTATGAGTATTGATAGGGATGCCATTGTTAACAGCATCTTAAAGGCTGGGCAATTACCTGCTTATAGTATCACCCCGCCTAATACCTTGGGTTATACCGCCGCCAGCGATTTACGTTACGATCCCGAGGCCGCCCGTGCCTTGCTAGCCGCGGCCGGTTACGGCAATGGTGTGGGCTTTCCGGTAACTGAAATTATTTACAATACCAGCGAACAGCACCGTCAGGTGGCAGTAGCGATACAGCAAATGTGGAAGCAAGTATTAAATATAGATATACGTCTACATAACCAAGATTGGAAAGTGTATTTAGATAGCGTTAGCAGTGGCAACTATCAAATAGCCAGAGCTTCATGGATAGGTGACTATGTAGACCCCAATAGTTTTTTGGATATGTGGCTAACTGATGGCGGTAATAACCGCACCCGTTGGTCTAGTAAAAGCTATGATGAGCTGGTGCAAACGATAGCGCCCAGTGCTGAAACGCGCCAGCAGCGTTATGCCGCCTTACAGCAAGCTGAAAGCTTATTATTGGATGCTATGCCTATAATTCCCATCTATACCTATGTGAGTAAGCATTTAATACATCCCAGTGTGAAAGGGATAAGCAGTAACTTATTAGACACTCCCTATTATAAATACATTTATTTACAGCCAGAAACGCAATTATCTGTGACGCCATAGGTTCATCATGCTGAAATTTATTAGTGGTCGATTATTACAAGCCATACCGGTTTTGTTTGTTGTGATTACCGCCACTTTTTTTCTAATACACTCCGCCCCCGGCGGCCCTTTTAGTAATGACAGGGCAGTGCCGCCGCAGGTGCTTAAAGCCTTAAACGCACGTTACAACTTAGACCAGCCAATATGGCAGCAGTACGTGGGTTACTTGGGTGATTTAGCGCAGGGGGATTTTGGCCCGTCTTACAAGTATCCCGGCCGCTCAGTTAATGAAATGATTTTTGGCAGCCTGTCGACTACCGCCGAGTTAGGGTTATACGCTTTATTAGTCGCGGTGCTTATAGGCGTGTTGGCGGGGGTGTTGGCCGCCTTAAAACCCAATAGCCCACAAGATTATGTACCTATGAGCATAGCCATGGCCGGTATTTGTATGCCCTCTTTTTTATTAGGCCCGCTATTAGTCTTAGTGTTTGGTATTTATTTGGAGTGGTTGCCTATTTCGGGTTGGGGTGATATGCCCGGCGATAAAATTTTACCCGCGATTACCTTAGGCTCTAGCTACGCCGCCTATATCGCCAGGCTTAGCCGTGCCGGTATGTTAGAGGTGATGACGCAGGATTATATACGTACCGCCCGCGCAAAAGGTTTGCCGGAACATATCGTGGTGCTTAAGCATGCCCTGCGCGGTGGCCTAATGCCAGTAGTGGCATTTTTAGGGCCGGCCTTTGCCGGCTTGTTAGGCGGTTCCTTTGTGGTGGAAACTATTTTTCAAATACCGGGCTTGGGCCGCTTCTATGTGCAAGCTGCTTTCAATCGTGACTACACCATGATTTTGGGAACAACTATTTTCTTTTCGGTGAGCATTGTGCTGTTTAATTTACTGTCGGATGTTTTAGCCACCTGGTTAAACCCCAAGCTGCGTCATCAGGGGCAGGGAGATAAACCATGAGCGAGGCTGTTGAGGTTTATAGTCGTGCCGAGCAAGGTACTTCTCTTTGGCAAGATGCATGGCATAGGTTGCGTCAAAATAAATTGGCGCTATCAGGATTAATTATTTTACTACTTGAAATTATTATCGCCTTGCTCACCCCTTGGCTGGCGCCTTATGGCTATGAGCAACAAAATTTGGCTTTGGGCGCGGTGCCGCCCTCTCTAGAGCACTGGCTGGGTACCGATACCTTGGGCCGTGATTTGCTGACCCGTATTATGTACGGCGGCCGAGTTTCTTTAACGGTAGGTTTTATCGCCACCGCTGTGGCTTTGCTGATAGGCGTGGTTTATGGCGCCGTGGCGGGTTATTTAGGTGGCCGAGTTGATGCGGTGATGATGCGCGTAGTCGACATTTTATATGCGCTGCCCTTTATGATTTTTATTATTTTGCTGATGGTGATTTTTGGCCAAAACATATTGCTGTTGTTTTTAGCTATAGGTGCGGTGGAGTGGCTTACCATGGCGCGGATAGTGCGCGGCCAGGTGCAGTCTTTGCGCCAGCAAGAATACATAGAGGCGGCCATCTCTATAGGGCTGGCCCCGTGGACCATCATACGTCGCCATATTATTCCCAATACCTTGGGGCCGGTAATTGTGTACACCACGCTAACCATTCCTAGTGTAATGCTGCTGGAAGCCTTTTTAAGCTTCTTGGGTTTGGGCATACAGCCGCCGCAAAGTTCCTGGGGTTTATTAATTTCTTACGGCGTAGAAACCATGGAGGAATTCCCCTGGTTATTAATTTACCCGGGGCTGACCCTATCCATTACTTTATTTGCGTTAAATTTCTTGGGTGATGGTTTGCGTGATGCTTTGGATCCTAGAGCCAGCAAAGATTGATAGGAACAGTCGCTAGGGGGCAGTCTCTGGTTTGTAGTCGCTAGTCTCTAGTAAAAGAAGTAAAAGAAGAAAAATGATGGTGGATAAATAATTGGAAGTGTTATGGCGTTGCTAGAGGTTGACAATTTAACGGTTAAGTTTCACACCCGCAATGGTGTGGTGAACGCGGTTAATAATATTAGCTTTACTATAGCTAAAGGCGAAACCTTGGCCATAGTGGGGGAGTCGGGTTCGGGTAAGTCGGTGTGTTGTTATAGTTTGTTAAATTTAATTCCTCAGCCGCCGGGGCGTATAGAAAGTGGCAGTGCGTTATTTGAGGGGATGGATTTATTAAGTATGAGCGAGGCGCAGTTGCGAAAAATTCGCGGCAGCGATATCGCCATGATTTTTCAAGACCCTATGACCAGCCTCAATCCGTTTTTAACCGTAGGCGAGCAATTAATAGAACCCTTGGTTTATCACCGTGCCTACAGCCGTAAAGAAGCTAGCCAGCGCGCCTTGGCGGTATTAGATGAGGTGGGTATTAACGACCCCGGTATGGCCTACCAGCAATATCCCCATCAGTTTTCCGGTGGCATGCGCCAGCGGGTGATGATAGCCATGGCGTTGATTACCGAACCGAAATTACTAATAGCCGATGAGCCTACTACCGCCTTGGATGTCACCATACAGGCGCAAATTTTAAAACTGATTGCGGAGTTACAGCAGCGCCACAATATTGCGCTGTTATTTATTAGCCATGATTTGGCGGTGGTGTCTGATATTGCCGATAAAGTGTTGGTGATGTACCAGGGTGATGAGGTAGAGCAGGGTAGCCGCGATGCCGTTTTTAAACACAGCCAACAGGCCTACACACGAAAACTATTGGCCGCCATACCATCCGGTGCAAAAACCGCTGTAGAGTCTAAAGGCGATAGTCCGTTGCTCAAGGTTAGCGGTTTGAAAACCTATTTTTTCAGCCAGTCTGGCTCGCTGTTTAAACGCAAGCAACATATTAACAAAGCGGTTGATGATGTTAGCTTCACGGTTAATCGTGGTGAAATTATCGGCTTGGTGGGGGAGTCGGGTTCAGGTAAATCTACCGTAGGTCGATCGCTGCTGCAATTATTGCCGGTCACCGCAGGGTCTATTAATTTTGATGGCACTGAATTAGTAGGCTTGCCGGCCAAAGCTTTAAAAAGTATGCGCCGGCGTATGCAAATGATTTTTCAAGACCCCTATGCCTCGCTCAACCCGCGCATGACGGTGTTTGATACCCTGGCCGAGCCCCTGCTGTTACATGGCTTGGCCCATAGCCGTAATGTGCACGAGCAGGTGTTGCAGTTATTAGATGATGTGGGCTTGGCTAGAAACAGCCTGCGTAAATATCCCCATGAATTTTCCGGCGGCCAGCGTCAGCGTATAGCCATAGGCCGTGCCATTGCCACCAAGCCTGAATTGATTGTCGCCGATGAGCCTGTGTCGGCTTTGGATGTAACCATACAGGCGCAAATACTAGAGCTGATATTAGAACTAGTCAAAAAACATAATTTAACTATGTTGTTTATTTCCCACGATTTATCAGTAGTGCGCAGCCTGTGTGACCGCGTGTTGGTGATGAATCGGGGGCTAGTCGTCGAGCAAGGTGATACTGAGAGCCTTTATGGGCAGCCACAGCATCCCTATACCCAGCGTTTGCTGTCAGCCATACCCTTACTTCAATAAACTTACACTGTAATAAGCGAATAATTATGAATAGCAATAAAGTCAGTCGTCATTTAACGGTGTTGTTGCTCGCTGTTGTCTTGGCAGCTTGTGGCGATAAAAAATCTGAACAGCCCGATCAAACTAAGTTACTGCGAAGTAATGAGGCTGCGTTAAGCGGCGACTATGCGGCATTGCGCAAGCAGCAAATACTAGCTGTGGATTATCAGCTGTCGGTGGTTTTAGGCAAACAAAGTCCAGATTTCTCTGGCGGTGTGTTGATAGATTTTGAGTTGGCCGAAAATAATAATGAGCCCATCACTGTGGACTTTAATCAGGGCCAAGTACTGGCTATAAGCGTTAATGGCCACGCCGCGCAGTGGCAATATAATAATTACTTTATTAGCCTGGCCCCCGAGTTATTTACCGCGGGTAAAAATACCTTGGCGATAGAGTATCAACACGCCTACGGCAGCGAAGGGCTGGGCCTGCATCGCTTTCAAGACCCAGAAAATAATGAGGTGTATTTATATACCGACTTTGAGCCCTATGAGGCCAATAAATTATTCCCCCATTTTGACCAGCCCAATCTTAAAGCCAGCTATGTGTTAGATGTGGTAGCGCCCAGCCACTGGCAGGTAGTGTCGGTAATGCGCGAGAACAGCATTACCGAAGATGCGACGGCTAACACCCGTCACTGGCACTTCCCTGCCAGCGCTAAAATATCCTCCTATGTATTTGCCTTGCATGCGGGGCCGTACTACGTTTGGGAAGCTAAGGCCGGTGATATACCCCTGCGCTTATTTGCCAGAAATTCGCTGGCTCCCTATGTTAAAACCGAAGATTGGTTTCACTTTAGCCAGCAAAGCTTTGCCTTTTTTAACGACTACTTTGAATTCCCCTATCCCTTTTATAAATACGATCAGATTATTGTGCCGGACTTTAATTCCGGCGCTATGGAAAACGTAGGCGCGGTAACCTTTAGCGAGGCCTATGTTAGCCGCGGTGAAAAATCCAGCGCCCAGCGCTTAAGCTTGGCTAATGTTATTGCCCATGAAATGGCCCATATGTGGTTTGGCAACTTAGTGACTATGGATTGGTGGAATGGGCTATGGCTAAACGAAAGCTTTGCCACCTATATGGCTAACCTGCAATTAGAGCAGGCCAGCGATTTTGAAAACACCTGGGATAGTTTTTATTTCACCACCAAGTTGTGGGCATACGATACCGACCAGCAGGTGACTACTCATGCTATAGAATTGCCTGTGGCCACCACTGACGATGCTTTTACTAACTTCGACGGCATTACCTACGGCAAAGGGGCCTCGGTATTAAAGCAGTTATCCCATTATTTGGGGGCAGAGCAATTTCGCGCAGGTGTGAGGCAGTATTTAAAAGCACATGCCTACCAAAACACCACGCTAGCGGATTTCATGAGCGCCTTAGCGCAGGCGGCCGATAAAAACTTGGATGATTGGCAGCAGCAATGGCTGTATCAAACCGGCTTAAATACCGTAGAGCTGGCCTTTAGTTGTGAGCAGGGCAAGGTCACTACTATGGCGCTATTACAAACCGCGCCCAGCGACTGGCCCACCCTGCGCCAGCAGCGCGTACAAGTAGGCCTGTATCAGTTACAGGGCGAGGCCATGCAGTTACAAGATCTTATGGCGGTGACCTATAGTGGTAGCAGAACTGAGCTACCACAGGCACTAGGGCAAGCCTGCCCCATGCTGGCCTATCCCAATGTGGGTGACTGGGGTTATGTGGCGGTGCGTTTGGATGCACGCTCTTTGCAAACCCTAAAGCAGCATATCAATGATTTTGAGTCTGCCGGTATGCGCATGATGTTGTGGCAGAATATGTGGCAGAGTGTGCGTGAGGCTGAGTTAGCGCTAACGGATTATATAGATTTTGCGCTGGCGAATATTGCTGGCGAGCGCGATCTTAATACCACTAGGTTGGTGGGTGACTCTTTATTGCAGGCCTACGATTATCTGCAGCGCCTGTCACATCAAGCCACTATCACTAAAGATTTACAGCTAGCGCTAAGCCATCGGGCAGCGGCAATAGAAAACATGGCTTGGCAGCAATTAAGCCATGTAGAACCGGGCAGCGACTTGCAAAAACAGTGGTTTACTATCGCCCTTAACACCAGCCACAGCCCTGCAGTTTTGAAAAAAGCGCGGGCTTTATTATTAGGCCATAGTGTTATTGAGGGCATATATATAGACCAAGATAGGCGTTGGCAGTTAGTGGGGCTGTTAAACCAATATCTGTATGCGGATTATCAACAGCTGCTTAATGCCGAGGTACATCGCGACAGCTCAGACTTAGGCGCAAAAATGGCTATCTATGCTGAGGCCGTGCGGCCCTTGCCAGAGGCTAAGGCAAAATGGTTTCAGCATATTACGGCCAGCTTGTTAGATGATAGCGCTAGTAAAAAATACAAGCTATCGGATTTACGTTATGCCATGCAGGGTTTATTCCCTGCCGAGCAAAATGCGTTTATGCAATCTTATAATGCCACTATTTTGTCTATGGTTAGCGACCTTAACGAGCGGGCCAGCCCGCAAGCGCTAAGCAGCTTTGTGGGTAACTTAATGCCCGCGGCCTGCAACCCGCAAAGTGTAAAGTTGTTACAACAAGCGGTGCAGGATTTTAAGGATTATCAACCGGTGGTGAGCAAGGCGTTTAAGATAGGCCTGCAAGAAGACCAGCGTTGTGTGGCTATTGCTACAACCCTAGATTAACTCGCGCGCCGTTTACTAGAGGCGCTGCGAGTTTTAGTACTACGAGCTTTAGTACTATGCTTAGTGGTTTTTTTGCTAAAAGGTTTGCGCTGGCTTTTAACCCCGCGCAAGGAACTGAGTGTGCAGCTTTGGCTGTGGGCTATCAGTTGCACTAAGGTTTGGCTGAGCGGCTCCATAAAACTTTGGTAGCTTTGCTCTTGTAAGCTGATCGCGTTGAGCTGCATTTCCCAGCGGGCAGTCATGTCGGCTAGCCTGGCGGTATCGGGCAGGCTGTTGATTAAGGCGGTGCCGGCATCGCTGGCGCGTATGGTTTTACCTTGGCGCAATAAAAATTCCCGTTTAAATAATAATTCGATTATGCCGGCGCGGGTGGCTTCGGTGCCTAGGCCGTCGGTTTCTTTTAATATTTTCTTTAACGCTGGGTCTTGCACATGGCGGGCTATGCCGGTCATGGCGGCTAACAGGCTGGCGTCGTCAAAGGGTTTGGGCGGCGTGGTTTGTTTTTCTACGCACAGGCCTTGTAGGCACAGCAGTTGTTCGCCCTTGCTAACCTTGGGTAGTGAGCGGTTAAGAGCAGTGCTTTTTTCTTTCTCCTTGCTTTGCTCTGTTGCAAATAAAGCCTTCCAACCTGCCACCAAGCTTTGCTTGGCTTTGGCAATAAAACTACCACCGGCGATTTGCAGCTGTATTTCGCTATCGCTGTATTCATGGGGCGGGTAAAACTGGGCGATGTATTGTGTGGCTACCAACTCATAAAGTTTGCGCTCTTGTGGGTTTAGCGAGCTAAGCTGGGCGCGCTTTTCGGTGGGGATAATGGCGTGGTGGGCTTGCACTTTGCTGTCGTTCCAAGCTTTGCTTTTGAGTTGTGGCTGGGCCTGATCAACCGCTGTTTTCAAGTTCTCGCTATTGCTGGCGATAGCGGCTAATACTGCCGGCCCTTGTTGAAAGTGCTGGGCGGGTAGGTAGCGATTGTCGGATCTAGGGTAGGTGAGTAATTTGTGGCGCTCATACAAGCTCTGGCAGCTATCCAACACCTGTTTCGCGCTTAAGCCATAGCGTTGGGCGGCATCAATTTGTAAGGCGGATAAATTATAGGGCAGCGGCGCGGACTGTTTTTTACGGCTGTTACGGCTGGCGGTGACCTCGGCGGGCTGGCCGCTAATACTATCCACCACATGCTCGGCTAATTTTTTTGACAGCACCCGGCCTTCTTCATCTTGATAGCTCTGGCAGGCCTCGCTGGGCTGCCATTTGGCGATAAAGGTTTCGCCCTTAGGTGTTTCTATAGTGGCCAGCACTTGGTAAAACGCCTTACTGGTGAAATGGGCAATGTCTTGATCGCGTTGTACCACTAAGCCTAATAGCGGGGTTTGCACGCGCCCCACCGAGAGCAGGCCGTCATAGCCCACTTTGCGCCCTTGCAGGGTGTAGGCGCGGGTCATATTAATGCCGTATAACCAATCGGCGCGGCTGCGGGCCAAGGCCGACGCCGATAGCGAGCGAAACTCAGTATTGGGGCGCAGTTGGCTTAGTGCTTGTTTTACTGCGGGGGTATTCAAATCGCTAATCAGGCAACGTTGTATGCTGTCGCGTTTGCTACCCGATACTTTAAAGTGATGGATGACTTGATCCACTAATAGCTGCCCTTCGCGGTCGGGGTCGCCGGCGTGGACTAACTGCTTGGCCTGTTTAATCAGTTTGCCTAGTACTGCCAGCTGCTTTTTGGTGCTGGCCTTGGCCTGTAACTGCCACTGGCTGGGGTTGATGGGTAGGTGCTCCACGCGCCATTGCTTGTAGGCGGGGTCATAGGCTTCGGGTGGGCTTTGCTCTAGTAAATGGCCTATGCACCAGCTTACGCAGTCACCGTTGCCCACATAGATACAGCCCTCGGCCTTTTTATGGGGCTTGGGCAGGGCGTCGGCTATGGCGCGGCCTAGGCTAGGCTTTTCGGCTATATACAGAATCATAAAAGGCAGATTACTGTATGTTTAACCAGTTGTCTATGTGCTGTGTTTGTTGCTTTATTCTTTGCAGTATCTCTTGTTCTATTACTTGCTGTATAAGATACGGCCTAGCAGCTATTCCACGCGGGGTTTATTGCGACTACACTAAGACGAAATTCTAATTAAAAAAGCAGGAAGCATGTTTCGAGTTGCGGTAGTCAATGCTAAAGGTGGTGCAGGTAAAACCACAGTAGCGACAAATTTGGCGAGTTATTATTGCTCGCAGCAGTTAAAAACGGCAATTGTGGACTACGATAGCCAAGGCTCTAGCACCTTTTGGGTTAGCCGCCGCCCGGAAAAATCCCATCCTATACAAATTATCCCCGCCTACAAGCAGCCCAAACATGTTACCGCTAATTGGTTTATACGCCCCGAGCGTGATACCCAGCGGGTGATTGTTGATACCCCTTCGGGCATGGATGTGATTCAGTTTAGAAATATTTTAATAGAGTGTGATGCGTTGTTAATTCCCGTATTGCCCTCTGCCATTGACATACATGCGGTGGCGCGCTTTATTGCCGAGTTGTTATTGCAGGGCAAGTTTAAGCGGGAAGATGGCCGTATAGCTGTAGTGGCTAACCGCGCCAGAAAAAACACCTTGGTGTATCAGCGCTTAGAGATTTTTTTAAATTCTTTGGGTATCCCTTTTATCGCCACGCTGCGTGATACCCAGCAGTATATTAAAGCCAATGAAGAGGGTAAGGGTATATTTGATATGCCGGCCTCGGCGGTGGCAAAAGATTTGGCCAGCTGGCAGCCCTTGCTAGCCTGGTTAGAGCAGCGCAGTGGTGAGGCCGATGACTAGCGGAAACTGTTATCAAAGTACTAGCTATTGAAGTAACAGCTTCTGCTTGCTAATGGGTGCGACATTATTTAGCTGGAAAAGTTAGCTGGCAACGTTAACGGGGGAAGGTTTTAACCGCAGCCAGTAAGCGTCGGCAAGTGACTTGGCCTACCAGTTTGCCGTTTTCGACGACGGGGCGACGACGGTGGCTTTTTAATAGCATGTCTTGGGCTACATCGACGATATCATCATGGGGGCTGGCGGTGATAATCTTGTCGCTATACATATAGTTGCTCACAGCACCTACGCCACTTTCATTATAGGTGGCGCTAAGTACACCTCTTAAACAATCCATTTCTGAGAGCACGCCGAGTAGGTGATTGTGCTCGTCTACTACACACAGGCCGGAGACTTTGTGCTCAATAATTAATTCCATCGCATCTAATAGATTAGCATCAGGTTTAACTGTCATGGGGTTAGGATTCATATAATCCCGTAAGTCTATCGATTTCAGCATAAGGGCTGCCTCTTGTTATTGGTCTAAGCCTGGTGGTTAGTTAGCTACAGTATAGACCTTAAATAAGCCATTAGGGGCTGTGGTACGGTGCCTAATAATAAAATAATGATTATTAGGCCTGTGCTTAAACTGTTTATATGCCAACCTTTAGCCGTTGCTGCCAGAGTGTAAGTTGGGCTGCTGCGTTTAGTCATATAAAAAATAACCCGCAAATAATAATAAATGCCTATGGCGCTGCCCAAGATTAACGCGGCGATTAAGACCCAGTGGTAGCCGCTAATCGCGGCGCTAAAAATATAAAACTTGGCGACAAAGCCCGCGGTTAAAGGTATACCGGCCAGTGACAATAAGGCCACTAACATCAGCCCCGCTAGCAGAGGCTGCTGCCAAAACAGGCCGCTAACATCATCCAATAACACGTTTTCGCGCTTATGTTGCTGTGCCGAGATTAGCGCCAGCAAGCCAAAGGCAGCCAAGGTGGTGGCGGTATAGGCGATCAAATAATAGCTGGCGGCCTCTATGGCCAGCGCACGATTAGCGCTGCTGCCACAAACCACCAGAATAATAAGCAGATAGCCCATATGGGCAATAGAGGAGTAAGCCAGCATGCGCTTGATATTGTCTTGTTGTAAGGCCAGCACATTGCCCACCAGCATGCTCAATACGGCCACTAAGGCTAGGCAGTTGAGCAGCATATTATAGCGATACAGTTTGGCCTCTATAAACAAACGCAGCAGTAGGATAAAGATAGCCGCCTTGGCCACCGAGGCTAAAAATCCAGTGATCGGTGAGGGTGCACCCTGATAAACATCGGGGGTCCACATATGAAAAGGCACCAGTGATAATTTAAAGCCCAGCCCCGCCAAAATTAATGCCATGGCGACTAAGAGCATAATATTGCCCGAGGGTTGGTAGGCTAGCTGTACGCCCAAGTCATTAAAGCCTAGGCTGCCGGTGATGGCATAGAGTAAGGCAAAGCCAAATAACAGGGTGGCTGAGGCGGCACCCGACAGCACTAAATATTTACTGGCGGCTTCCAGTGGCAATATGCTTTTATCGGGGTAGGCGATTAAGGCATACAACGCTACGGAAAGTAGCTCCATGCCTAATAATAAGGAGGCTAGATGTTCGGCATAGGCCAACACACAGGCACCTAGCGTGCTTAACATAAGCAGTAAATAATACTCCTCGGGTTGGTCGCCGCGCTGCTTCATATAATCTATGGATAATACGGTGGTGACCAAGCCCGCCAAGCAAAACACCGCGCTAAACAGCAACGATAGTTTATCAGCCACTAACAAAGGGGTAACTAACCTAGGGCTAAACTCGGCAGCGGATATACAGGATAGCGCGGCCAAGGCAAATACCAATAGGGTGAGGGTACTGCTCAATCGCACATTGCGGATAAAGGCAATTTGCAGCATCAATAGGATAGCGCCGCTGCTTAATACCAACAGTGGCAGTAGGGCTTGAAAATCGGCAGTGCTCATAGGCTAACCTCGGCGATGACAGGGCTGAGCGGAACCAGCTGTTGTAGGCTGTCGATAACCGGCTGGGCTAAATCCAATACCGGTTGTGGATATAGACCCAGCCATAATAGCGCTAGCATCATCGCTGCCATGGTAAACATTTCGCGGCCGCCAAAATCCTGTAAATCCTTGCTGACTTTTGTGGCGACTTGGGTTTTACCTTGAAAGGTTTGCTGCATCATCCACAGTGAATAAACCGCGGCGGTAATTAGGCCTAAGGTGGCGATGGCTGTCATCATTGGGCTGACGGCAAACAAGCCTACTAAAATTAAAAACTCGGCAACAAAGTTACCTAGCCCGGGCAAACCCAAAGACGCCACCGCAAAAAATAAGGCGCAGGCCCCCATGCGTGGCATGAAGTACCACAGGCCGCCCATCCTAAACATATCGCGGGTGTGCAAGCGTTGTTGCAAGGCTCCGGCCATCATAAACAAGGCGGCGGTGCTGACGCCGTGGGCCAGCATTTGCATAACCGCCCCTTGTATAGCCAAGCTATTCCAAGCGTATAAACCCAGCAATACAAAACCCATATGGCTGACGCTGCTATAGGCCACTAGACGCTTAAAGTCGCTTTGGGCAAAGGCTAGTATCGCCCCGTAGATCACGCCCGCCGCACCTAGGCTCATGGCGATGGGGGCAAATTGCATAGAGGCTTCAGGGAATAGCGGAATACAAAAACGCATCAAACCGTAGGCACCGGTTTTTAATAAAATACCCGCCAGTAATACGCTGCCGGCAGTGGGTGCTTGGGTGTGAGCATCGGGTAGCCAAGTGTGCACCGGAAAGGCGGGAAGCTTCACCACAAAGGCAATAAAAAACCCTAACATCAAACAGTAAGCCAGGGTGCTATCCAATGGCAGTGCCAGCAAATCAAAGTAACTGAAGCTATAGTGGCCGTTGTGTACATAGCCCTGCCACGCCAAGGTGATAATCGACAACAGCATGAGTAGGCCAGACACTTGAGTAAAGATAAAAAACTTCATTGCCGCATAGGCTTTGTTTTCATGGCCCCAAATGGCAATCAGTAAATACATGGGGATGAGCATCACCTCCCAAAACAAAAAGAACAGCAGCATATCCATAGCTAAAAACACGCCGCATACACCGGCTAGGGTCCACAGTATGTTGGCTTGAAATAGGCCGGGTTTAAAATCAATTTCTGTCCACGAGGCGGCCACCGCTACCAAGCCCAATAATAAGGTAAGCACCACTAGCAATAGGCTGAGGCCATCCATCGCTAGATCAAAGCTAATACCAAAGCGGGGTATCCAGCTCAGCTGAAAATGGATTAGCCAACTGCTGGCATCAGTCGCGTCAGGTACCACGCTAAAGCTATCGGCAGGTAGAGCATGTAAGCTGTTAATGAGTTGCAGTAATGCGAGGACAATGGTGATTAAAGAAATGCTGCGTGGCAGGTCGGCATGCCAGCGTTCGGACTGCCAGGCGACAACACCACCTGCGAGCAAAATCCCCAATAGCAGGGCTAAACTCATGACAAGCTCCTCAACATAATTAACACCAAAATAACCAAGCCAAACACCATGGAGGTGGCATACCAGCGCAGCTCACCACTTTGTGATTTACTGCATTGGGTATTACACCATTGCATGACGGTGACTATGGCGCGGTAGAAATAGTCTATGGGTTCATTGCGCCACAGTTTGCTTACCACTTGATAAGGGCATACCCATAACATCTGATAGAGGGAGTCAATGCGCCAGCCGCTAAAGAAAAAGTTTTGTAAGGCTTTGCCTAAGCTAGATTGCGTAAAGCCGGCGATAGAAACCTGTTTTCCTAAAAACAAAACATAGGCTATGAATAAGCCGACTAAGGGCGTGGCTATAGAAATAATTTCTACACTGTGATTAATCTCGCCGTGGCTGTGAGCCGGAAACACCTGACCCAAGGGCAGTACAAACCAGCCTCCGATTAATGACAGCAAGCACAACAGCCCCAAAGGCAAGGCCATTTTCCAACCCGGCTGTTTATTGGGTTTGCTGTGTGCCTCACCAAAAAACACCACAAACACTAAGCGAAAACTGTAGATAGCGGTGAGCAGTGCGCCCAGTACGCCGCCAGCCCATAACCAAGGGCCTATGCTAGGTACCGCCCAGGCTGATAGCAAAATAGCGTCTTTACTGTAAAAGCCGGAGGTGAAAGGCAATGCCGCCAATGCCGACGAGCCTATCAAGAAGCTCCAAAAAACAATCGGCAGGCGAGTACGCAGGCCACCCATTTTAAAAATATTATGCTCGTGATGCAGGCAATGTATTACCGCACCAGCGGCTAAAAATAATAAGGCTTTAAAAAAGGCGTGGGTCATTAAGTGAAAAATACCGGCGCTAAAGGCGCTGACACCTAAGGCTAAAAACATATAACCGATTTGGCTAATGGTGGAGTAGGCCAAGATACGTTTGATGTCGTTTTGCGCCAAAGCGGTAAAGGCGGCAATTAATAAGGTGGCCAAACCTATCCAAGCAACCACCTCTAATGTACCAGGGGCTAATAAAAATAAACTGTAGTGGCGGGCAATTAAGTACACCCCGGCGGTTACCATGGTGGCGGCGTGAATTAAGGCACTAACCGGTGTGGGGCCGGCCATGGCATCGGGCAGCCAGGTGTGCAGCGGCAGCTGTGCCGATTTACCCACCGCACCGCCCAGTAATAAGGCGGCGGCTATGGTGGGAATAAGGTCGCCGGCTTGCCATTTGATATCGGCGGCTAGCAACAGCGCCTGTATATCCAGTGTGCCCAGTTCGGTAAATAATAAAAATAAACCTAGCGCCATGGCGGCATCACCAACTCTAGTGACCACAAAGGCCTTACGAGCAGCTTTACCATTGTTGGGGTCGCGGTACCAAAAGCCCACTAATAAATAAGAGCATACCCCCACCCCTTCCCAGCCCAAGTACAACAATAATAAATTGTCGGCCATGACTAAGAGCAGCATGGCGGCGACAAATAAATTCATATAGGCGAAGTAGCGTGAGAAGGAGCTGTCATCGTCCATAAACTCCAGCGAGTATAAATGGATTAAAAACCCTACGCCGGTAATCACCGACATCATCACTATAGTTAATCCGTCTATATAAAAAGCGATGCCGGGTGCGAACGTGCCTACGCTCATCCATGTCCATAGGGTGGTTTGCATCACCTCGCCGCTAGCTAAAAACTGCTGCGCCACCATGGCCACAGTCACCGCCGATAGGGCGATGGAGCCTGCGCCTAATGTGCAGATTATTTTTTTAGGCAGCTGCCCTGCAGTCACCATTAAGAGTATGGCGCTTAATAAAGGCCAGAAGGGAATCAACCATAAGTAATGGGTGGTGACCATGGTTATCCTCGCATCCGGTTAGCGGCGTCCATATCCAGCGTTTTAAAACGACGCTGAATCTGTAACACCAAACCCAGCCCTACTGCCACTTCGGCAGCGGCGACACTGAGTATTAATAAGAAAATAATTTGGCCATCGGCCTGCGCCCACTTGGCGCCGGCGGCGACAAAGGCTAAGGCGGCAGCGTTAAGCATGACCTCTAAGGACATCAGCATAAATATAATATTGCGGCGCAGCATTAAACCCAGCAGGCCAAAGCTAAACATAAACGAGGCAACAATGAGCACATGCTCTAGGGGGATTTGTAAGCCGTTCATGGCTGCGCCTCTTTTTCATGTAACTCTTCTTCAATCTCGGTGCGCGCTAAAAAGCGGCGGCCCAAATGATAAGCGCCCACTAAACCGGCCAGTAGCAGCATCGACGCAAGTTCTACCGCCAACACATAGGGGCCAAACAGTTTTAGCGCTACCGCTTTTGGGCTCACCATAGTGCCACTGAGTGCGGCGCTGTGATGTTGTAGCGCGACTAGCATTTCACCAAATAATAAGGCGGCTAAGATACCGGGTACTATCCAGTAGCGGGGTTGTAACCATTGCCGTTCATTGGCGACACCACTGGCACCCAAGTTGAGCATCATGATGACAAAAATAAATAGCACCATAATGGCACCGGCATACACCAGCACTTCTAAGGCGGCGGCAAAGGGCGCGCCCAATAAAAAGAAAATCACCGCCACGGCCAACAGCGACACAATTAAATAAATTAAAGCGTGGGTGGCATTGGCGCGGCTTAGTGCCAGCACGGTGGCTATCAGTGCAATAAAAGAGGCGAGATAAAATAAGCTTTCCATCATGGCAGTAAACTCTTTACGTCTATGGGCTGGGCTTCGTTTTGCGCCTGGCCTTTGTCTTTACCGGTAATGGCTAGGCCGGATACCCGGTAAAAATTGTAATCGTGATATTTACCGGGGCCGTCTATTTGTAAATGCTCTTTTTCGTACACCATGTTTTGCCTGTCGTATTCACACATTTCAAAATCAGGGGTGAGTTGTATGGCATTAGTGGGGCAGGCCTCTTCACACATACCACACATAATGCAGCGCGAAAAATTGATGCGGAAAAACTCTGGATACCAGCGGCCATCTTCACGGGTGCCCTGTTGTAAGGCTATGCAGTCGACGGGGCAGGCTACCGCGCAGAGGTTGCAGGCTACGCAGCGCTCGTCGCCATCGGGGTCGTTGGTGAGTACTATGCGGCCGCGGTAGCGCGGCGCTAAATACGGTTTTTGTTCGGGGTATTGCACGGTTTCAGCCGGGGTAAAGCTGTGCTGCAAGATGGTCCAGATGGTGGTGAGTTGGCTGCGCAAAGATTTCAACATGGTCTAGCCCTCCATCATTAGCACAACAGCGCCAGTGACTAATAGGTTGAGTAAGGCCAGTGGCAGCATGTACTTCCAGCCCAGTGACATCAGTTGGTCGTAGCGGGGGCGAGGTATGGCGCAGCGCAGTAAAATAAAAAAACAAATAACGGCAAAAACTTTTAGAAAAAACCACACTACCGGTGGCAGCCAAGGCCCCAACCAGCCACCAAAAAACAGGGTGACTATCATGCAGCTAATCAACATTAAGCCTAGGTATTCACCCAGCATAAACATGGCGAATTTCATACCGCCGTATTCGGTGTGAAAACCGGCGGTGAGTTCGTGCTCGGCTTCGGGTAAGTCAAAGGGCAGCCTGTGGCTTTCGGCTATGCCGGCAATTAAAAACACATACAGGCCTAAAAACTGGGGGATGAAAAACCACAGGTCTTTTTGGGCGTTGACGATATCGAGCAAGCTAAAGCTACCGCTGAGCATCACCACGCCCATCAGTGACAACCCCATAAACACTTCGTAGCTCACCATTTGCGCGGCGCTTCTTAAGCCGCCTAACAGCGCATATTTATTATTGGAGGCCAGCCCGCCCAGCAGCACGCTGTATACCGCCAGTGAAGTCATGGCTAAGAAAAACAATAAGCCGATATTAAGATCGATGATGTATAAGTCGGGACTAAAGGGTACTACCGCAAAACCCAATAACATGGCGACGACGATGGCGGTAGGGGCAAATACAAACACGACTTTATCGGCAAAGGGTGGCACCCAATCATCTTTGGTGAGCAGCTTAAGCATATCGGCCAAGACCTGCAGCACGCCGAAGGGGCCTAAGCGGTTGGGGCCTAGCCGGTCTTGCCATATGCCCAGCAAGCGCCGTTCAAACCAGGTGAGAAAAGCCGCGCCGCCTACGGCACCGCCTATAAGTATAAGGCCGAAGACTATAGTTCCTAATTCAGACATGGGCACCTCCATCGGAGGCAATCACATCGGCTTGTTTCGGCCTTTGCCAGTCGCTGGCTTTTTGTAAGCGCACGCTGCTGCCCAGAGTTAAGTTAAAGCTGCCGTTAATACCTACGCTGTAAGCGGCGCAGCCTTGCACTATGGCTTGGTTAATCACCACCCGTAGGGTCGCCAAATCATCCCCTACCGTTAAGCCGTCGCCGTTTTGTACCTGTAGTAGCTGAGCGTCAGCGGGATGAACTTCTAGGCTGGCATCGCTGAGTAACTCGCTGAGATTTTCGCTATAGCTACTGAGTTCGTCGCTGCCAAAAATACGCAGACGCGGCACTAACAGCCACTGCCCAGCTTGGGCTTGGAAGGGCGCGGGTATATCTGCTGTTTGTTGTTGGGCTGGGTTACCGCCTTTCAGTAAACGCTTACCGGCGGTGCCGCCTTTTAACGGCCCGCCCACTTCGGTTTGAAATTTGTGTAGCGATTGATTGGAGTTCCAGCCCGGTGCCCATACAAAAGGCAGTAGCGAGCCGGGTTGATTGCGGTTGAGGCCTTCCATGGTATAGGCCAGTGCTGACTCGTCATCTTCAGTTTGTTTGGGTTCGTGCACCGATATATTGGCGCGCATGGCGGTGCGGCCGCTGCTGCGCTGGGTTTGCCTAGGTACTTTTACCCCCGCGTTGCGGTAAAAGTGATCGGGGGCGGCCAGTGTAATGCCCTGTAAGCTGGGGTTGGCCAGCGAGCAGGCCAAGGTAATATCGTCAAAGTGGTGAATGTCGGCTACTGCAGCGTGGCCCATTTCTTTTAAACAGGCTAATAACCAAGCCCAGCTGGCGCGGCGTTCGCCTTGGCATTCAGATACCGGGAAGTAGCGCTGGGCGCGGCCTTCCAAGCTGACTATGGTTCCTTCGCTTTCGCTAAAACTGGCGGCTGGCAGCGCCAGCTGGCTGGCAGAGAGGGTGGGGTTATCCAAGCTGTCGAGTACGACCAGTGTGGTGACGCTTTGTAGTAGTTTGTTGACTACGGCGGCAGGCGCACGGCGAAACAGGTCGTTTTCTAAGATGATAAGGGTATCAATTTTATAGGCACCCTCGGCCAGCGCCTCTATGCTGGGGGCTGCGCTATGGCTGAGCATGGCCTGCCCCAAGCTGTTGGCTTCGGGCAGGGTGAGACATAGCATGCTGTTGCCAGCGTTTTCGTTTTTACGCATAGCCAGCGCATCAGCGATGGCAGCGGCGGATTGCATAATAGCGGCATTGCCACAGCTGCTACCGGCTATCACCAAGGGACGCTGCGCGGCCATTAAGGCCTCGGCAATAGCACTGGCTTCGGCATGTTGTGGGTTTTGCTCGTAGTCCTCACCATTAATCTGTGCGGCTACCGCATAGCCCAAACGGGCAATGTCGTCAGGTGCTAGGCGATAGGTTTGTTCGGCCACGTCATCTAAGCGGGTGTCGGCGACGGCGGCAATAAACAGGGGGCTGAGTTGATCTTGGGCGAGGTTGCGCACGGCGGCATCTTGCCAGGGTTGTAGTTTTAACTCGGCGGCTAAGGCATAGGCTTTGTTGCGCACACTTTGGCGCAGCGCCAAGGCTATGCGCGGGGCGCTGTGGGTGAGGTCTTCGCCCAAGATAAAAATAGCGTCTGCTGCCTCCATATCTTTAATGCTGGCTATATGGGCGGCGGTGCCTTGTTGCAGACTTAGGGCCAGCTGCGCTAGGGCTTGCTCTTGGGCATTAAAGCCGGGGCTGAATTGCTGCTCGCCTACCAAGGTTTTTAATAAGAAATTGGCTTCTAGTGAGGCGCGGGGTGAGCCTATGGCGACGACCTTATTATCCTCTTGGCAGGCTTCAATTAGCTGATGTAGGGCGTGGTGGGGGTCGATGATATTGTAGCGGCCGCGCTCGTCCCGCAGCCCAGGATTGTTGATGCGTTTATCGCTATTTACAAACTTAGCTCCGAAGCGGCCGCGGTCGCAGAGAAAGTAACCATTCACTTCGTCGTTGTAGCGATTGTGTACTCGCTTGAGCTTGCCATAGCGCTCGCCGGGCAAAGTGTTACAACCTACCGCGCAGCTGGTGCACACCGAGGGGGCCGATTGTAAATCCCATTTGCGGGTGTAATCGTTAACTAGGCTTTTATCGGTGAATACGCCGGTGGGGCAGACTTCCACCAAGTTGCCAGCGAATTCGCTTTCTAATATGCCCTCTTGATGGCGGCCAAAGTAGACATGATCGTGGGCGGCCATGGCGGCTAAATCTGTACCGCCGGCGTAATTATTGTAATAGCGGGTGCAGCGGTAGCAGGTAATACAGCGGTTCATTTCGTGGTGTATTAGCGGCCCTAAATATTGATTGCGATGGGTATTCTTTTTGCCGCGGTAGTGTCTGTCGCGGTGGCCTGTCATGACCGTCATATCTTGCAGATGGCATTCGCCGCCTTCGGCGCATACCGGGCAATCGTGGGGGTGGTTGAGCATTAAGGATTCCACGATAGTTTTTCTAAACTCGGATGCCTTGTCGCCATTAAGTGAAAAAATCGCGCCGTCGCTAACCTGGGTCATGCAGCCCATCACGATACGGCCGCGAGAACCTTCTAGATAGTCCTCGGCATTTTGATATTGCACTACTGCGCACTGGCGGCAGGCACCTATAGAACCCATATCAGGGTGCCAGCAAAAATAGGGTAAATCCAAGCCTAGGCTGAGGCAGGCTTGCAATAAGTTATCGCCTTCTTTAACGGTGTATTGCTGCTGGTCTATGGTGATGACAGGCATTAGCTTGCAACTCCCTGGCCCAGTTCGTTGTGGCCCTCGTGGTGGCTGTCAGTATTTCCATGCTTGCCCTTATGACAATTCGGGCAGTGGCCGTTGTTGAGATGGCGTTCAAAGTCTTCGCGAAAATATTTAATGCCGCTGGCCAGTGGTTCCATGGCACCGGGGGCTAGGGCGCAGTGGGTATTGCCCATGGCACCGATAAAACCGATTTGCCTAGCCAGGGTATTCATGTCCTCGTCTGTGCCGCGCCCCTGTTGAATGTCGTCTAGCACCTGCGCCGACCAAGGCAGGCCATCGCGGCAGGGAGTGCAAAATCCGCAGGATTCCTGCGCAAAAAATTCCACCAAGTTTTTAACAAAGCCCACAGCGCAGGTTTTATCGTCCAGCACTATCATGGTGCCTGTGCCCATGCGGCTGCCGGCCTTGCCTATGGTGTCGTAGTCCATGGCTAGGTCTAAATGCTCAGGGGTGAGAAAGTCGGTGGAGCCGCCGCCGGGTAAAAACCCGCGTAATTCATAACCCTCTTCCATGCCGCCAGCCAGCGCGAAAATATCGCGTATGGGGGTGCCTATAGGCAGCTCCCAGCAACCGGGGTTTTTGACGCGACCGCTAATACCGTAGAGCTTAGTGCCGGCATCGCTGCCTATGCCCAAGTTTTGAAACCACTCGGCACCGTGCTGCACAATGTGGTGTATGTTGCACAGGGTTTCGACATTGTTGACGATGGTGGGTCGGCCCCATAAACCACTGACTTGCGGAAAGGGCGGTTTGGCTCTGGGGTTGGCGCGTTTACCTTCTAGGGAATTAATGAGTGCAGTTTCTTCGCCGCAAATATAACGGCCAGCGCTGGCGTGTACCTGCAGTTGAAAATTAAAACCACTGCCTAGAATGTTATCGCCTAGATAGCCCTTGGCATGGCAGTCGGCTATGGCTGCACGCAGTAGTCGTGCTGCTAATACATATTCGGAGCGTATAAAAATGTAACCTATGTCGGCTTGTAAGGTGTAGGCGGAGATAATCATGCCCTCGATTAATTGATGAGGGTCGCACTCTAATAGCCAGCGGTCTTTAAAAGCGCCCGGTTCCATTTCATCGGCATTGCAGACTAAATATTTGTGGCCGGTGTCGGCGTCGTCCATGGGCACAAAGCTCCACTTCATGCCGGTGGGAAAGCCCGCGCCGCCACGGCCGCGCAGGTTGGAGTCTTTAATACTTTTTAGGCAGTCAGCGGGGCTGCGTTTGGCTAAGGTGCTGTGCAAGCTTTGGTAGCCGCTATTGGCCTCGTAGTCGGCCATAGTGGTTGGGGTTTTATCGTCGCGTATGTTTTGTGTGAGCGGCCGAGTGGGTGCTTGGCTGGGGGTATTACTCATAGTTGCGCCTGCTCCCGGGTTCTAAAAATTTCGCTAAGTTCGCTGCGATCTATATTTTCGTATAAATCGTCGCCTACCATCATTACTGGTGCCTTATCGCAGGCCCCTAAGCAGGTGACGGGCAAAAAGGTGTAGGCATTGTCGGCGGTGGTTTCGCCCAAGCCTACGCCTAAGTGTTGGCTAATTTGTTGGCGTATTTTTTCGTAACCTTTAATCCAGCAGGTGACGCTATTGCATAGCAGTATTACTTGTTCGCCGACTGGCTTACGAAAAATTAAATTATAAAAAGTGGCTATGCCGTCTAGCTCTGCGGCGGACATATCTAGGTGTTTGGCGATGGTTTGTAGGCTTTCGTCAGATACCCAGCCACGGTAACCCTGCACAATTTTTAGGGCGTCTATAGCTACCGCCGCTTTGTAAGGGGCGTGCGCGATTTCTTTGTCTATGTCGGCCAATTCGGCATCGCTTAAGCTGCTTATCATCTGGCTACTCATCATTTGCTATATATCCGTTTACCTAGCTTTTTACTCGCTCGCTTATCTACTTAGTCATCTATCTACGTCAGCCATCACAAAATCGATGCTGGCGATAATGGCTATCATGTCGGCAATCATTAAGCCGTTGCTGATCAAAGGAATTTGTTGCAGCGCCGGGAACGAGGGCGTGCGTATGCGGGTGCGATAAGATTGCGTTCCGCCATCGCTCACCAGGTGGTAGTTGTTAATACCCTTGGTGGCCTCTATAGGAAAGGAGGCTTCACCTGCTGGCATCACCGGCCCCCAGCTGACATTTAAAAAGTGATGGATAAGCGTTTCTATATCTTGCAGTGTGCGTTCTTTTGGTGGCGGAGTGGTGAGCTTGTGTTCGCTTTTGTAGGGGCCTTCGGGCATGTTGTCCATACACTGGCGGATAATGTGCAGGCTTTGCCGTATCTCTTCTATGCGTACTACGGCGCGGTCGTAGCAGTCGCCGTTGTGGGCGATGGGCACTTCAAAGTCGAATTGATCGTAGCCGCCGTAGGGGCGGTCGCGGCGCAGGTCAAAATCAAATCCTGTTGCCCGTAAACTGGCGCCGGTAATGCCCCAGTCCATGGCCTCTTGGGTATTGTAAGCCCCCACGCCCTGGGTGCGCTGTTTTAGGATGCTATTGTCCATGGCCATTTTTTGGTAGTGATCTAGCCGTGCAGGCATGGCGTCGATAAACTCGCGCACCATTTTTTCCCAGCCCTTGGGTAGGTCTTGGGCGACGCCGCCTATGCGAAACCAGGCGGGATGCATGCGACCACCGGTGACCGCTTCGACTATGCCTAGTAGGCGTTCGCGGTCGGCAAACATATAAAACACTGGCGACATCTGGCCCACGTCTTGGGCAAAGGTGCCGTAAAACACTAAGTGACTGGAGATGCGAAACAACTCCGACATCATTATGCGTATCACCTTGGCGCGGTCGGGTACTTCAATATCCGCCAGCTGCTCTACGGCCATCACATAGGCCAAGTTATTCATCACCCCACCCAAGTAATCGATGCGATCGGTATAGGGGATAAACGAGTGCCAGGTTTGGCGCTCGGCCATTTTTTCGGCGCCGCGGTGGTGATAGCCTATGTCGGGTACCGAGTCGACGACCACTTCGCCATCTAGCTGTAGAGCGATGCGAAAAACACCGTGCACCGAGGGGTGATTGGGGCCTAGGTTGAGAAACATAAACTCGGTGTCGTCGGTAGCTCTTTGCATGCCCCAGTCTTCGGGTTTAAACAGTAAGGCTTCTTGTTCTTGCTGTTGTTTTTCGTCGTCTAGGCTAAAGGGTTCCATTTCGGTGGCGCGGGCTGGGTGGTCTTTTCTGAGGGCGTGGCCCTGCCAAGTAGGAGGTAATAAAATGCGCCGTAAATTGGGGTGGCCGCTAAACTCTATGCCATACATATCCCAAGCTTCGCGCTCATACCAATTGGCATTGGGGTAAATGTTGACCGCCGAGGGCACGGCAATGTCGTCTAGGCTAACGGCGGTTTTGATGCGGATTTCTGCTACCGGCCTAAAGGCCATTAGGTGATACACCACAGTGAAATCTTTGGCTGCTTCCGGTTTATGCTCGCGCAGGCGTTCATCGATGCCGAATAAATCCAGCAACATGGGGAATTGTTTTTTCAGGTGTATTAATACGTCTAGGAGTTTTGCACGCTCTACCCATAGCGTGGGCATATTGTCTGCGGTAGCTTGAGGCATAAACGAATCTGCGCCAAAGCGGGCATAGAGCTCGCCAACGGTATCGTTGTTATTCAGTGCTTCAGCGTTAAGCATAGTGCTCCCGATCATTATTAATGTGTTGCTAGCGTTGCTGTTTTACGGGTACGGCTTACTTTATAAAATTCTCTACTTTGCTTGCTACTCTGCCCTAGTGACGGTCATTCTCGCGTAGGCGAGAATCTATTTTTGTTAGTGTCACGGACTCTCACTCTCACTTGCATGGGAGTGACGCACAATAATCTCTTCTAAACGTCATCCGGGCTGCGCAGTAGGGTGGCCCGGTTTCTCTCTTCTTGTAAGGTATCTCTTTGCGATGGCATCTTGGGTTTAACTACGGTTTGGTCGCCCGCCACCCAACTTAAGGGGCGGCGCTCTTTACCTATGGATTCTTGCAACATGGTGAGGCCCTGCATTAGCGCCTCGGGGCGCGGGGGGCAGCCGGGTACGTACACATCCACGGGGATAAATTTATCCACACCTTGCACCACGCTGTAGATGTCGTACATGCCGCCGGAGTTGGCGCAGGAGCCCATGGAAATAATCCAGCGCGGTTCTAATAGTTGGTCGTAAAGGTGTTGCACTACCGGTGCCATTTTTCTAAATACGGTGCCGGAAATGACCATCAAATCGGCCTGCCTAGGGGTGGCGCGTATCACCTCGGAGCCAAAGCGGGCGATATCATGGCGGCTGGTGAAAGAGGTAGCCATTTCTACATAGCAGCAAGAGAGGCCGAAATTAAAAGGCCACAGTGAGTGGGCGCGGCCCCAGGCGACCAGATCTTCCAGCTTGGCAAAGGCGACATTGCGCTTGACCTGCTCTTCTATGCTCTCATTGATGCTTTCATGAGTGCCCTCGAAAGCGCCGCCGGGTGAGCTGGCAATAAGATTGTCGGGCTTGCTTAAATTCCACTCCATTAGTGTTTCCCTGATTGCGGTAAATGAGGTTGGGGTGCATGGGATTGCGATAAATTAGTTTGCTGTATGCCCGTTCTCGATTTAATGCCCCAGTCCAAGGCGCCGGAGCGTAGCTCGTAGACTAGGGCCACGGCTAAAACAAAAATAAACACGCTAATGGCAATGAAGCCTGCCCAGCTCAGCTCAAAAAAAGCCACGGCCCAGGCAAAAATAAACACGGTTTCTAAATCGAAAATCACAAAGAAGATGGCAATTAGATAAAACTCAGCTGACACATGAATTTGTGGGCTGCCCACCGACAGTACGCCAGATTCAAAGGGCATATTGGTGGCTTTATTGCCGCGCCGCTGCCCTAAAATAAATGACAGCCCCAGCATGGTGGCTACCAGCAGCAAGACGGCAGCGACGTAAACCAATAAAGGCCAGAGTGATTGCGTGGCTAAGTTCAAGGTGCAGCCCCCCCAAACAGTAAGGGATAGGAGAGCGTATACATAGCGAGAGGTTCGGCTAGGGCAAAGCAAGGGGGGAGGTGTGCGACAGATGATAGTGCACGTGGCAGTTTGCCTAGGGCTAACTGTCGGTAACATGGTGCTTGTGCTGTACAGTCTTGCATACGAGCTCCAGCTATCCCTAAGGGTTAAACATGGAGGTCACTTGCCCGAAAAACTAACCGCGTGGGTAAGAAATCGACCTGATACTGCTACCACTTACAACTGAATAAACTTTAGCGAGGTTAAAAAGTAAACGCAAGGTTCTAAAAATAATAATTTAGTTTGTACGAAAAGTGATCAGTGAGGTTGTTGATTTGGCCTAAGTTTGGGGGTGTAGGGTTAATATGTGTTTTGGTTTTACGGGTTGCTGGGTTAGGCTTTTAGGGATAAGGGCAAGACAGAGCAGTAAAATATAGTAGCAACATAGTGAGGAATAGATGAGTTTAATCAGTGCAGAAAACGCTATGGCGGTAATGGCGGCTTTATTTGTAATTGCTGGGTTGGGCTTTGTCGGTGAGAAAACTCGCGTGGGCGCACACTTAACCGGCGCGGTGATCGCGATAGTGACGGCTATAGCGGCGGCTAACCTGAATATTATTCCTCACAGCTCGCCGGCTTATGATTTTGTGTTTAGTTACTTTGTGCCAGTGTTAATCCCTCTATTTTTATTTAAGGCCGACTTAAAGCGTTTGTTTTTCGAGACTACGCGCACCACCATGGCGTTTTTATTAGCCAGCGTGGGCACGGTGGCCGGCGTCACTCTGGCGGCGCTGTGCTTGGACTTAGGCAGCTTGGCCTCGCAGGCGCCGCTGGCTATGGCTGAGCGCGAAGCCGCCGTGGCTGGCCTGTTTGCCTCTACCTACATAGGCGGCTCGGTGAACTATGCGGCCCTAGGTGAGGTGACCGGTTTAAGCCAAGATGCCTCGTTTTTTTCGGCTGCCACTGCAGCAGATAATTTATTTAGTGCCGTGTACTTGGGTTTGTTGGCATTGTTGCCTGGCTGGCGTTGGTTAGCGCAAAAATACCCCGCGCATGATTATTCGGCGGGCAGTGTTGAGGTTGAGCATAGTGAAGGTATCAGTGCGATGTCCTTGGTGCTGGCGCTTGCGGCCGCTATGGTGATAGTGGTGGTGGCCGATGCTGCAGTTGCTTATTTAGGGGGCAGTGGTTGGCGCTATATGGTGATTACGGCGCTGTCTTTGGCGGTAGCCACACTCGCGCCGGGCTTGGTAAAGCATATGATAGGCAGTTTTGAGCTGGGGGTGGGGCTGTCTTTGGTATTTTTTGCCGCCATAGCGGCGGGAGCCGATGTGGTGGCCATGGTGCAGGTGGCGCCTTTGTTAATCGCCTTAGTGCTGATACTGCTTAGCGTGCATTTTTTAGTGACCTTTACGGTTGGGCGCTGGCTGGGTTTGAGTATGCCGGAGTTAATCATCGCCTCTAATGCGGCTATTTTGGGGGCGACCACCGCGCCGGCCCTGGCGGCAGCCAAGGGCTGGAATAATTTAATTACCCCCGGTATTTTGGTGGGCGTGTTCGGTTATGCTCTCGGGACTTTTGTAGGTACGATTATTTTTAAATTTTGGGTATTTATTTTGTGAGTGTGGCTTTTTAAGTATGGCCTTGTGTACATAGTAAGGAGGTTTTTAAGTGAGTGAGTTATCAACATTGCATGGCTTTGTAACCGGCCGAGTGCAGGGCGTGTGGTTTAGGGCGTTTACCCAGCAACAAGCCTTAGCGGCGAATGTGAGTGGCTGGGCTAAAAATATCAGTGATGGCCGAGTGGAGTTTATGTTGTCGGGGGCCGCTGAAGATTTGTTGGTGGTGTGTAAGGCGCTGCATCAAGGCCCTGAACATGCGCGTGTTGATAGGGTGGATGTAGAAACCCTGACCTATAAAGAACTGCAGGGTTTTCAAGTTCTCTAAGTGCTGAGGGCGGCGTTTTCTACGCTGTTAATTTGATCTTTGCCATTATTTTTAGATACATATAAGGCTTCATCGGCCTTATGAAAAATCGTTTTGGCATCGGTGATGTCGGCGCTGTTATGGCATATGCCCATACTGATGGTGACATGAATAACCTCGCCGTTGGGCAGAGTAAAGGCTTTCTCGCGTACCGCCTGCAAGAGGCGGCTGACTATCTCTTCACACTGTTTGGGCGGTATGCGCGGTAGTATAAATAAAAACTCTTCACCACCTATGCGGCCTACTACATCGGTCATTCGTAGGGTATCTAGGCTAAGCTTGGCTATGGCTTTAATAACGCTGTCGCCAGCGGGGTGGCCGTAGTTATCGTTAATCTGTTTAAAATTATCGATGTCGGCAATAATAATAGAAAATTGCTTGCCTTCTTTTTCGTTGCTGAGAATATTATTTAAATAATTAAAAATATAACGGCGATTATAGAGGCCGGTGAGTTCATCGCGTATAGATAGCTCAGAAATGCGCTTTAAGTTTTTATACAATATATAGACAAAGGCAAGAATAATAAGCACTGTGAGGCTCAAACCTATTAACAGCATTTTTTGCAGTTTATTAACGCGCATTTGATTATTGGCGGTAAGCTGCTGTGTTTTTGCGTTTTCGGTAAGCAGTTTTATTTTTAAATCTTTCTGCTGGTTTTCCAGTGTGGCCTTGTAGGCAATCATTTTTTCTGAGTAGGTGGCCGAGTCTATACGTGATTTTTTCTCGCTGTAATTACTCAGTAATGCAAAGGCTAGGGGGTAGTTATTATTAGCTTGTGCCAGTTTAGCGGCGATAAGTAAGGTTTCAATTTGCCAGTTGGTGTCGGTTAAGTCGGGTAGCTGTGCAAAAATGTCAATGGCGGCATTGAGGGCGGTTTCAGCTTCGCTGAGCTGTTGTTGTTTGATATAGCACTTGGCCTGTAATTTATAGAGCTCGGCTTTGTAATCTTTTGGGCCTTCAGTGTTAACTGCTTTGTTTATAGCGGGCAGGGCTGCGTCGCAGTTGTTCATGGCGGCCAAGGTGGTGGCTATGCCGTAGTAGCCGTAAAACTTACTACCTTCGCGAGTGGTGTGGGATAATAGTTGTTCGTGTTGGTGAAAGTATTTGAGCGCTTCTTGGTATTTGCCCCAGTAGCGATGGCTAGTGGCTATGCCAAAAATTGCGGAGGAGGTGTATTGCTGATAGCCCAGTTGTTGGTAGCCCGCTAAGGCTTTTTGGTAGTAGGCTATGGATTCCTCGTATTGGTCCATATAGCCATAGATTGCACCATAGATATCTTCTGCTAGGGCGGTAATAAAAATATCCCCTAGTTCTCGCGCCTCCATATGGGCAAGGTGATTGGTTTCGAGGGCGTCTTGAAAATTATCCTCTAAGGTATAGGTGTAGGCGAGCTCAACTCTGGTGCGCAGCTCCAGATGTTTTAGATCTGCCGCCATAGCTTGAGCTATAGCGTTGGTGAAATGTGTTTTGGACTCTGCTAGCGCGCCATTGTTTTGTGCCAGCACACCTTGTAGCAATAATAACTGCACCTGAGCTTCGGCATTTTCTGTTTGTTTTATGACATTAGCTGCGGCGTTAAGCGAGATCTGCATATCGTCCAGCAGTACGATAATGCCCTGTGCTTCTGCCAAGCGTAACCAATACCACTGTTCAGCGCGAAGGTCTTGCTGGACGGCTGTGTTTTTGAGGGTGTTAAGCTGGTCTATAGCGGCTTCGGAATTAATATAGGCTTGCGCCTTCATGCTATAGAGCTCTGTTGCCAGTTCTGCATGACAGAGGGGGGCTAGCGCAATAAGCGCTGAGGCCAAGAAAAATTGCTTGATGCGCGCAGGCATGGAAATGCGAATAAGTTGTGAGGTCATTAATACGGCGGCTGCTAATCTAAATGATGGTCATTGTTATGCTTAGTATAGGAAGCATAGCATGTATTATCTGGCGATGGCTGCGGCTAACAAAGTGATGCGGGTTTGGCTCTGGGGGGAATAAATAGGTGCTTTGCCAAAACCTTGCGTATAATAAGACCTATATAGTGCCGATTCTGGCATATATTGAGAATAAAAGTGATTTAAACATGGCGAAACGCCCACCACAGAACGACCCTCACGCTGAGCGCGAGGCCAAGAAATACGATAATCCCATTCCCAGTCGCGAATATATTATTGAGCTGCTAGAGCAGGCCGATGCGCCACTCAACCGCAATCAGCTTAGCCGGCAATTGAATTTAGACGATTATGATGCCGCCGAAGCACTGCGCCGGCGCCTAAAAGCCATGGAGCGCGATGGCCAGTTAATGCGCAACCGCAAGGGCGCTTATTGCCTAGTGGCAAAAATGGACTTAGTAAAAGGCCGCATACAGGCACACCGCGACGGCTTTGGCTTTGTGATACCCGAAGACGGCAGTGACGATTTTTACCTGAATAGCCGCCAGATGAGCCAAGTATTCGATGGCGATATAGTGCTGTGCCGAGCCAATGGCGTAGACCAGCGCGGCCGTCGCGAAGGTACCATTGTTGAAGTGTTAGATCGTCACACCACGCAGCTAGTAGGCCGTTACGCCTATGAAAACGGTGCCGCTTTTGTGATACCTGATAATCCCCGTATGCAGCATGATGTTTTTATTGCTACCGATCAGCCTAGTGAGTTAAAACCCGAGCCTGGCCAGTACGTGGTGGTTGAAATTGTTACTCAACCCCAGTGGCGTGCGCGCCCCACCGGCAAGGTGGTAGAGGTGATGGGCGACCATATGGCGGCGGGTATGGAGATAGATGTTGCCATACGTTCCCACGATATTCCCCATGTGTGGCCTGAGTCGGTATTGGCTGAGGCGGCTACGCTAGCGGACGAGCCCAACGAACAAGATAAGCAGGGCCGTATAGATTTACGCGACTTACCCTTTGTGACCATTGATGGCGAAGATGCCAGAGACTTTGATGACGCCGTCTATTGTGAGGCTAACAAGTCTGGCGGTTGGCGTTTATGGGTGGCGATAGCCGATGTGTCGCACTATGTGCAGGTGGGTAGTGCCTTAGATAAAGAGGCGACTTTACGCAGCACCTCGGTCTATTTCCCCGAGCGCGTAGTGCCTATGCTCCCCGAGGCCTTATCCAACGGCTTGTGCTCCTTAAAGCCAGAGGTTGATCGCCTGTGTATGGTTTGTGAAATGACCATTAGCGAAAAAGGTAAGCTGACTGACTATAGATTCTTTGAGGGGGTAATACACTCCCATGCGCGTTTAACCTATACCAAAGTGGGCGCCATGTTGGACCCAGGGCACGGCAAGCATGAAGAGCTGTGTGAGCGTTACTCGGCGGTATTGCCTCATGTGCAACAATTGCATGGCTTGTATCACGCCCTGCGTGCACAGCGGCAGGTGCGTGGTGCCATCGACTTTGAAACGGTAGAGACGCGTATCGTTTTTGGCCCCGATAGAAAAATTGCCGATATCGTACCGGTGGTGCGCAACGATGCCCATAAGTTGATAGAGGAATGCATGCTCAGCGCCAATGTGGCGGCGGCTAGGTTCTTGGAAGAGCATAAGATAGATGCGCTATTTCGTGTTCATGAAGGGCCCACCGAGGAGCGGCTAAAATCTTTGCGTGAGTTCTTGGGTGAGCAGGGCATAGATCTGCCTGGTGGTGACGACCCTCGTCCTGGTGATTATCAAACCGTAATGGCGCAGATAGCGGGTCGCCCCGATGAGCAGCTAATCCAAACCATGTTGCTGCGTTCCCTGCGTCAGGCGGTGTACCAGCCGAAAAACGAAGGCCACTTTGGGTTAAATTACCCCGGTTATGCCCATTTCACCTCACCGATACGCCGTTACCCAGACTTATTGGTGCACCGGGCGATACGCTATATCGTGCGTTCACGGCCTGAGGCTGCCACGGTGCAGAGTGTTGCAGGCGTGGCCGCTATAGATCGTAAAACCATCTACCCCTATGACATGGCGGCGCTATTGGCATTGGGTGAGCAAACCTCCATGGCTGAACGTCGTGCTGACGATGCTAGCCGCGATGTGGTGGCTTGGCTGAAATGTGAATACCTGCAAGACCGGGTGGGTGAGACTTTTACAGGCGTGGTTACGGCAGTTACCAGTTTTGGTTTATTTGTTGAGCTTAAAAATGTGTATGTAGAGGGCTTGGTGCATGTGAGTGCGCTAGCCAGTGATTATTACCATTTTGATCCGGCCAAGCAGCGTTTAGTCGGCGAGCGTACCCGTACCACTTTTCAGCTAGGTAATGAGCTGCAGGTGAAGGTTTTGCGGGTTAATTTAGATGATAAGAAAATCGACTTAGAATTGGTGGATGTGGCGACGGGTTCCAATAAGCGCAAGCGCTCGGCATCGGCGGGTAAAGCGGGAGCCAAGGGCAAGAAGCCGAGTAATGCGGGTAATAAACGGACTGCTGCCAAGGATGAGCCTGTCGCGCGTAAGCCTGCCAAAAAAGCTAGGCCGAAAAAAGCTAGGAAAAAGCCGAAGCCGTTTGAGATCGAAGCTAAAGCTAAAGTCGTTCCAAAAGCGCCAGTCAAAGCGGAAAAGAAATCCGCTAAGAGCATGGTGAAGAGTGTTATCGCTAATGTGAGAAAGCGGCTGGGCAAAAAAGACTAGTTCGCCGTGCCGTATTAGGTCGCAGTGTTAGGCAGGGCTTTTAGGGTAGCCTGACTCGTTGCGCTCATCGCTTACTAGGGATTTTTTCATGCCCCAGTCTTCACTTAAAGTGCCACCGGTGGTGGCATAGTCTAGTGGCGGAGTCAGGCTAGAGGACTGCTCTGGTTGCTCTGTCTTACTGGTGCTGCCGTCGGCAGCTAGAGTTTTGATAGTGGTGTGTAATTGTTCGCCAGCGAGTAATTGCGCGCCTGATGCTAAGTGGCTGTGTACGTCCTTATAGCTTTCGGTGAGCTGGTTAAGCAATTCGGCGGTGTGATTGAAGTGCTTGCTGACATCGGCCTGATAACTTTGCTGCTGCTGTTGCAGATCCAGCACCTGTTTTTCTAACTCGACCTGGCGTTGGCTTTGGCCGCTCTTGCGTTGCGACAAGAAAATGCCAATAAAGGTACCGACAATAAGGCCGGCGAGGGTAATAGTGAGTACGACGCTGAGTGAATACACTTTGCTCTCCTAGGTTCTAGTTCTACGGTTATAAACTGCATTTTAAGTATAACCGTGATTGGCGATTCGCGGTAACAAACTTATACTTCTGGTATGCATGGTTGCCACTGGCAGGGGATAGCTGTAGAGTTGCCGCCTCAAAAATCATGATGGTTAGCTCTCCCTTTTTACTATGGCCGTACCCCTGTCCCCAAGAGAACGTTACCAGTTAGACCTGCAGAGGGATGACTTCTCCTATGATGTTGGCCAGAAACAGGCTGTAGAGTTATTGCAGCAGTTGTATGAGCGTCTGTTAGCAGCTGAAAGTGCTGCTCAGCCTACGGGCTTAAAAGCTAAGTTGCTGGCAGGGCTGGGCCGCCGCCAGCCCGCGTTGGAGCCGGTTAAGGGGTTGTATTTTTGGGGCGGGGTAGGTCGCGGCAAAACCTATTTAATGGATGCTTTTTATGATGCATTGCCTTTTGATCGCAAAATGCGGGTGCACTTTCATCGTTTTATGCGTAGAGTGCACGCGGATTTAAAGGTCTTGCAAGGGGATAAAAATCCGTTGCAGCAGGTAGCTAGAGGCATTGCCGACGAAGCGAGGGTCATCTGTTTTGATGAGTTTTTTGTTTCAGATATTACCGATGCCATGATTTTGGGTGGTTTATTTGAGTTGTTGTTTGATTATGGCGTAAGCCTAGTGGCTACTTCGAATATTATCCCCGACGGTCTCTATAAGGACGGTTTGCAGCGTAGCCGTTTTTTACCCACCATAGCTATGCTCAATAAGCATACGCAGGTGGTGAATGTTGATAGTGGTGTTGATTACCGCTTGCGTACTTTGGAGCAGGCTGAGCTGTATCATTACCCGTTGGATGCGGGGGCGGATAGCAGCTTACAGCGCTCTTTTGATCAGCTTAACCCTGATGCTGGCCATGTACGTAGTGATTTTGGCTTGGAGATCAACGGCCGGCAAATTCAGGCGCGTAGAGTGTCGGATGATGTGGCTTGGTTTGATTTTGGTGCGTTGTGTGATGGTCCGCGCAGTCAGAATGACTATATAGAGCTGGCTAAGGAGTTTCATGCGGTGCTGATTAGTGGTGTGCCGCAGCTGGGTGGTGGTAAGGATGACCAGACTAGGCGCTTTATTAATTTGATAGATGAGTTTTACGACAGGCACGTTAAGCTGGTTATTGCAGCTCAGGTGTCATTAGCGCAGCTCTATGCGGGAGGGCGTTTAAGTTTTGAATTTGAACGTACCCAAAGCCGCTTGTTAGAGATGCAATCCCATGATTACCTAGCGCTGGAGCACCGTCCTTAGGGGCTTGCGCAGGCTAGTTAATGTAACAGTAAAAATAGCGCGAATTAGGCTTGAAAACCCTCAGTGGTTTCTGTAGTATTCGCGCTCTTTGTAGGAACGGGCCCCAGAGGCATATATAGATGAAGACTTTCAGCGCAAAATCTGAAGCCGTAACACGTGATTGGTTCGTGGTAGATGCAGATGGCAAGACCCTAGGTCGTTTAGCCACCGAGATCGCTCACCGTTTACGTGGTAAGCACAAGGCGGAATATACCCCGCATGTCGATACCGGCGATTACATCGTGGTTGTTAATGCCGAAAAAGTACAAGTTACTGGCAAGAAAGCAAGCGATAAAATGTATTACCACCACACTGGTTATATCGGTAACTTGAAGTCTATAAGCTTCGAGAAACTAATTGATAAAGCTCCTGAACGTGTTATCCAGAGTGCGGTTAAAGGCATGTTGCCACGTAACCCATTAGGACGTGATATGTTCAGAAAACTTAAAGTGTACGCAGGCGCTGAGCATCCCCATGCTTCACAGCAGCCGCAAGCACTGAACATATAACGGAACGCATATTATGTCAGCTACTCAATACTATGGTACTGGGCGTCGTAAAACCTCTAGCGCTCGCGTATTCATAAAATCAGGCGCCGGTGAAATCACCATCAACAAGCGCTCTTTGGATGAATACTTTGGTCGCGAAGTTGCGCGCATGATCGTGCGTCAGCCGCTAGAATTGGTTGAAATGACCGATAAATTCGACTTAAACATCACTGTTGCCGGTGGTGGTAGCTTCGGTCAAGCCGGCGCTATACGTCACGGCATTACTCGTGCTCTTATGGAGTATGATGAAGGTTTACGTGGCCAGCTGCGTGCAGCCGGTTATGTAACACGTGATGCTAGGGAAGTTGAGCGTAAGAAAGTTGGTCTACGCAAAGCGCGTAAGAAACCACAATTCTCTAAACGTTAATTATTGCTGTCTATTGGAGGGTTGCGGCCCTCCAGCGAAAACGCCCGTGATTATTGTAATCTGGGCGTTTTTTTATGGTTGTTTGCAAAACGCCGTAAATATTTGATTTGATTTTAAAAAAATACCTCAAACCCTGCTATGTTGTAGGGTTAATTGTTGTCATGGCGCGTCAATATCTTTAGTATGCGCCGTACTAATAATTAATTATTCATTGCCTAGCTAATAGGTCTTTATACGCTAGTTTTAGGGGGATTACGTCATGAGTAATGACGGCGTTAACACTACGCGGCGACGTTTTTTGACCGCGGCTACTACGGTAGTGGGTGCGGCTGGAGCAGTAGGTGTTGCTGTACCTTTTGTGGGTTCATGGAACCCCAGTGCCAAAGCTAAAGCTGCCGGTGCTCCGGTTAAATTTGATATTAGCCGTTTAGAGCCTGGTGAGATGAAAGTGGTTGAGTGGCGCGGCAAGCCTGTCTATGTAGTGCGACGCACCCCCGAGACCCTAGCTGCCTTAGTCGGTAATGCGGACAATCTAAAAGATCCTGACTCAACCAATACCGCACAGCAGCCTGAATATGTAGGCACTATTACCCGCTCTATTAAAGACGAGTTCTTAGTGCTGGTAGGCCTGTGTACCCATTTGGGTTGTGCGCCTAAGTACCGCCCTGAAGTGGGTGCGGCTGATTTGGGCGGCGAGAGCTGGATAGGCGGTTTTTTCTGTCCCTGTCACGGTTCTAAGTTTGATTTGTCTGGCCGTGTATATCAAAGCGTACCGGCCTCTGCAAACTTATTGGTTCCACCTTATACCTATGAAAGTGATAGCGTCATTATTATTGGCGTAGACCAGGAGGCCGCGTAATGATCAATCTGTTAGTGGGTTTAAGAGATTGGGTAGATGCACGTTTGCCGATTATGCGCGCGTGGGATACTCACATGGGCGGCTACTACGCCCCTAAAAACTTTAACTTTTGGTACTACTTTGGTGTTTTGTCACTGTTAGTGTTAGTTAACCAATTGTTAACCGGTGTTTGGCTCACCATGAGCTATACCCCCAGTTCAGAAAATGCGTTCAACTCGGTTGAGTACATCATGCGTGATGTCGATTTCGGCTGGATTATTCGTTATATGCATTCCACCGGCGCTTCTGCGTTTTTTGTGGTTGTGTACCTGCATATGTTCCGCGCCCTGATTTATGGTTCATACCAAAAGCCCCGCGAGCTGGTATGGGTGTTTGGCATGTTCATCTTCCTAGTATTAATGGCTGAGGCTTTCGTGGGTTATGTATTGCCCTGGGGTCAAATGTCTTACTGGGGTGCGCAGGTTATTATCTCCTTGTTCGGTGCTATCCCTGTTGTGGGTGAAGATATCGTACAGTGGATACGCGGCGACTTTCTGATTTCAGGCATCACCCTAAACCGCTTCTTTGCTTTACACGTGGTGGCTTTACCTATCGTATTGTTGGGCTTGGTGGTTCTGCACTTATTGGCATTACACGAAGTGGGTTCTAACAACCCCGATGGTGTTGATATCAAGAAGAACAAGGACGAGAACGGCATACCTAAAGACGGTATCCCTTTTCACCCTTACTATACTGTGCACGATTTACCGGCAGTAGCCGTGTTCTGTTTTGCCTTTGCTTTGGTTATTTTCTTTGCGCCAGAAATGGGTGGTTACTTCCTAGAGCATGCCAACTTTGAAATTGCCAATGGTTTAAAAACCCCTGAGCATATCGCGCCAGTATGGTATTTCACGCCGTTTTACTCGGTGTTGCGTGCGGTGCCTGATAAGTTGCTAGGTTTTATCGCCTTTGGTGCTTCGGTTGCTATCCTGTTTATCTTACCTTGGGTAGATCGCAGTCCGGTTAAGTCGGTACGTTATCGCGGCCTAGTTAACAAGATTATGTTGGTGACCTTTGTGGCTACCTTCCTAATCTTGGGTGTGTTGGGTGTTAAGGCGCCTAATGCTGGCAGAACGCTATTAGCGCAGGTAACAACCGTATTTTACTTTGCCTTCTTTATTACCATGCCTATATGGACCAATAAAGATGCATGGCACGCCATGATACGCAGCATCGTGTTTTGGGTGATAGCTGGCATCATGCTGTTCTTAACCTTCTATGGTTATGAGGCAGCCAGGCATGAAACACATGTTTATGCGGTACGTGCCTATGCAGCGTTAAATGCCTTGTTCTTCTTTATCCTGCCTATCTTACTAACCCGAGATAAAATGTTGCCGGTACCAGAGCGCGTTACCATGAACGGTGGTATGGGGGCTTGGGGAACTATAGGTGGCGTGATTCTCGTGGCCTTGCTAACCTTATTGCCATTAAAGGCAGCGGGTTCAGAGTCGGCGTTTAACTGCGGCACGATGATGTGTGATGAAGTCACCACTGACCCTACTAACAAGGCGTCTTTGCAAAGTGGTGCTAAGCACTATATGAATAACTGTATGAGCTGCCATTCGATGAAGTACGCGCGTTATCAGCGTACTGCTGAAGATATAGGTGTGCCTTTAGATATATTTGAAGAAAATCTAAAGCTTGATAACCAGGCTAAAATCGGTGGCTTAATGTTTAACTCGGCACCGGAGCAGTCGGCAAAAAAGTGGTTTGGTGCGGCTCCGCCGGACCTAACCTTGGTAGCGCGTACGCGTAACCCCAACTGGTTATACACCTATTTGCGCAACTTTTATGCCGACCCTAGCCGTCCTTGGGGCGTCAACAACAAAGTATTTAAAGATGTGGGTATGCCTCATGTGTTGCTAGAGTTGCAAGGCATGCAAGCCTGCGCTCCCGGCCCGGTATTAGCGGACAATGGCGGCATAAAGCGCGACTCTTTAACCGGTGAAGAAGTTTTGTTTGATGAAACTACCGGTGAGGCCCTTAGCCCCTGTGGTCGCTTAAAATTGGTTTCTGAAGGTAGTATGACGCCGGAAGAGTTTGATACCGCGATGTATGACCTGGTTAACTTTTTATCCTATACCGCAGAGCCTATGGTTGAAGACCGTAAGCGCATAGGTATTTTCGTACTGGCCTTTATTACCTTGTTCTTCATATTTACCTATATGTTGAGTCGCGAATACTGGAAAGATATTCACTAATTGTAGTGATACGCAGCAGTCGCTTAGCGACTGCTGCTTTGATAGTCGATAGAACTTAAGGAATTAAAATGGGTGTTGTTGCCAAACGTTCGTCAATGACCTTTTACTCAGATGGTGAATGCCATTACAGCCATCGCGTACGTATCGTGCTGGCCGAGAAAGGTGTGACAGTAGATATCGTCGATGCGGACGGTGATAACTTACCTGCCGAGTTGGCTGATTTAAATCCTTACAACAGCCTGCCGACCATGTTGGATAGAGACTTAGTGCTTTATGAAAACAAGGTGATGATGGAGTATTTGGACGAGCGTTTTCCGCATCCGCCACTACTACCTGTGTATCCGGTAGCGCGTGGCTCTAGCCGTCAATATATCTATCGTATAGAGCGTGACTGGTGTGTGTTGGTTGATACCATCACCCAAGGTAGTAACCAAAAAGCGGTAGAGAAAGCCCGTAAAGAATTGCGTGAAAGCCTTATTGCTATCGCACCGATTTTTGCGGAAAAGCCGTTTTTTATGAGTGATGATTTTACTTTGGTTGATTGCTGCATGGCACCTATTTTGTGGCGTTTGGAAGCCTTGGGTATAGATATCCCCAGCACTAAACAAACCAAGCCATTGCTAACCTATATGGATACCTTGTTTGCCCGCGAGTCCTTTCAAGAGAGTTTGTCAGAATCTGAGCAGGAAATGCGCAGTGCCAAGGCTAGGGTGTAATCACCATAGCCAATTAAAAAGGGATGCTAGTTCATCCCTTTTTTTATATACCCAAAACGCTCGCGTTGTTCGCGAGGCCAGCTTTGCGTAAGAGCGGCGGCGCTTAGGATGAGCCAGCGTTGAAATAATTCTTACTATAGCGACAAGATTAGACTTTCATTATGAGCAAACAACCTACCCCCATGAGCAGTAGCCGCCCCTATATGGTTAGGGCTTTGTATGATTGGATATTAGAAAACGACTGCACGCCCTATATCCTAGTGAATGCCTTGGCTGATAATGTGATGGTACCTACCGAACATATTAAAAATGGCCAAATCGTTTTAAATGTCTCCCCCAATGCGATACGCGATTTAGAGTTGAGCAATGAGGCGATGATGTTTAACGGCCGCTTTGGTGGTGTGCCCATGGATATCTATGCGCCCATGTCGGCGGTGCTAGGTATTTATGCCAGAGAGAATGGCCAGGGTATGATTTTCGAGATGGAAGACCTAGACCCTGAGCCAGAACCCCCTAAAGACAAGCGCTTTAAAACGGTAGAAAGCTCAAAGCCGGCCGCTAAGACTGAAAGGGCGGAAAGACCTAGTTTGAAGGTTGTAAAATAGTCTCTAGTTCCTAGTTTATAGTCGCTAGTAAAAAGGCCAGCTCTCTTAGGAAGTTGGCCTTTTTTATTGTTTAAAAATTAGAAAGTGCTGGACACTGGCACAGGATACAGCAAGATTTTCACTATCGACTATCGACTATCGACTATCGACTATCGACTATCGACTATCGACTATCGACTATCGACTATCGACTATCGACTATCGACTATCGACTA